>JAUWOG010000069.1 GCA_030612305.1 Armatimonadota bacterium
CACGAGGTCATCATAGAAAGCCCCGACCATCTTGCGGACATCGCGACCCTCCCCCCTGAACACGTCGTCAGCATACTTGACACCTTCATCCAGCGTACGACAGACCTCCGCAGCGATCACCGCTTCCGCCATGTCATCATATTCCGCAACTACGGTGCCGCCGCAGGAGCGTCACTCACTCATCCACATTCACAGCTCATCGCACTCCCGATCGTGCCCAGAATCGTCAGTGCCAAGCTCACCGCCGCCCGCAACCACTATCGCCGCAAGGAGCGCTGCATCTTCTGCGACCTCATCGAGCAGGAGGCGGCGATCCCCGACCGCGTAGTCATGCGCAACGACCACTTCCTCGTGCTCTCGGTATTCGCTGCCAGATTCCCCTTCGAGGTCAACATCTTCCCCCTGCACCACCAGCACGACTTCGTGCTGATGGACGGCGAACAGAGGGCGGCGCTGGCGCACATCCTCGGTGAGCTGCTAAGCCGGTTCCGCGACCTGCTCGGAGACCCGGCTTACAATCTGATGATACAGACGGCCCCCAACACCGTGCCGCGCCCCGGTCACCCCGAGTACTGGGGCACCATCCAGTATGACTACCACTGGCACATCGAGCTCGTGCCGCGACTCACCAAGGTTGCCGGCTTCGAGTGGGGCACCGGTTTCTACATCAACCCCGTATCCCCGGAAAGCGCCGCCGCATTCCTGCGCGGCGAGAGCGAGGACTCCGCCGTCGCCGCAGGCAGATAGCACACACGGAGAGCCGAAATGACGTGCCCGGACGACAATGCAGAGGACATCAGGGGCTTTGACTGCGACGGATCGCCGCAGGCACGCCGCAGTGCGACGGCCTTTGCCGAAGAGGTCATCGTCACGCTCCCTACGTCCCTGCTCGTCGTTGACGAAGACCTCAACATCGTGCTGGTCAATTCCGCCTTCTGTCGTCCGCGCGGCCTGTCTGTGGAGAGCCTGCGCGGCACAAATATCTGCGACGTACTGCCCTCCGCCACGGCAGACAACGGTGATCTCTGCGCAGCCGTAACGTCAACGCTCCAGACTGGAGAGCGCGTACACTGGTTCGGCTACCGTTACAGGGCCGCGGATCAGGGGAGCCGAATGATGAATATCCACATCGCTCCCGTGTCGGGCCCTGGCGGGGAGCGCCACGTGCTGCTCACACTCGAGGATGTCAGCGAGGAACGCCGCCAGCTCTATGAGCTTTCCGTGCTCCAGCAGGTGGCCCAGGCGATGCTCGGAATGCTCGAGTTGCCGCGGCTCCTCCACGCCATCCTCACCGGCATGACCGCCGGCGGCATGCTCGGGCTCGGCTTCAACCGCGCCTTCCTGATGCTCATTGACGGTGAGAACAACACTCTCAAGGCCGAGATGGCCGTCGGGCCCGCGGAGGCCGAGGAGGCCGCTCGCATCTGGGCCGACCTCGATGTACATCAGAAAACCATGGACGATCTCCTTGACGGATACGACGCCCAATCGGCGACGGAGAAGAGCCAGTTCTTCGGCATAGTCGGCGATCTCCGGATACCCCTCCAGGACAGTGACATGCTGCCCGTGTCGGTCCTCGACGAGCGTACCACGGCTCACGTCACGGATGCCGCCGGCGATCCGCGTGTACGCGAGGATTTCCGCCGGCTGCTCGGCGCCAACGAGTTCCTTGTCGCGCCGCTGCTGGCCGATCACCGCCGCATCGGCGTCATCTACGCCGACAACTTCATAACCGGCCGGCCCATCTCCAGGTCCGACGTGCAACTCTTCACGTCATTGGCTAACCTGGCGGCGCTGGCCATCGATCGCGCTGCAGCCTATGAGGAGGTCCAGCAGCGCGCGGATGAAGTCGAGCAAGCCTACGAGCAGTTGCAGGCCGCTCAGGACCGCTCTCTGCGTGCTGAAAGGCTCGCAGGCATCGGCGAGATGACTGCCGTGGTCGCGCATGAGATCCGCAACCCACTCAGCACCATCGGCGGCTTCGTCAACCTGATGCTGCGCCAGGCCGACGACCCACAGAAGGTGCAGAGAAACGCAAGCATAATCCGTGACGAAGTGCTCCGTCTCGAGAAGATACTCGATGGCCTCCTGACCCTTTCGCGGCCCGCCCGTCCCCGTCTCCAAAGGTACGACATACGTCAGATCATGCACGATTGCGTCCAGAGCACTGAGCAAGCTCTCGACGCGACCGATATCGAGATCAACTTCGAATCCCAGCCTGATCTGCCCGATCTCCATGTTGACCCCGACCAGGTCCGTCAGGTTCTCGACAACATCATTCACAACGCCATTGACGCGATGCCCGAGGGCGGCACGGTGACCCTCAGCGCGAACCTCGGCGAAGATGAGGAAGTCATCGTCAGGGTCTCCGATACCGGCTCCGGCATTGCGCCATCGCACCTTCAAAGGGTATTTGACACCTTCTTCACGACCAAGCCCTCCGGCATGGGTCTGGGACTCGCACTGAGCAGGAAGATAGTCCACGAGCACGGCGCCGAAGTGTACGTGGACAGCGAACAGGGCCAGGGCACTACTTTCACCATTGTCTTCCCTCCTGGTTATGAGAAGCTGCAGGAGACCGAAGCGGCCTCAGATAACAATGACGACAACGCCACTACGAAGGGAGAGTGAGCGCATGTACACTGTATTGGTTGTTGATGATGACCGGCATCAGCGGCTGCTGTATCACGAAGAACTGGTCCACGAAGGCTACGATGTGGTGGAGGCGGCCAGTGCAAAGGAGGCGATTGCCAGAGTGCAGGACGGCGGCATTGACCTCGTCGTCCTCGACATTGCCATGCCCGGCATGAACGGTGTCGAGACCCTCACACGCATACTCGACATTGACAACAAGATGCCCGTAGTGCTCAACACCGCGTACTCCGGCTACAAGGACGACTTCATGACATGGGCTGCGCAGGCCTATGTCGTCAAGTCATCCGATCTCTCAGTACTCAAGAGCCAGATACGCGAGGCGCTCAAGACGCGCGGCACCGAGCCGGCCGAGCCGCCCAACACTGGTGAATAGCCATGGCGACTGACCTCCGCGCAACAATGAGCAGCTCTGACATCGGCCGCAGCGCGCTGGCCATTATCCTTGCCGGCGGCCAGGGCCAGCGCCTCGTGCCTCTGACGAGCTACATTGCCAAGCCCGCTGTCCGCTTCGCCGGCTCCTATCGGATGATTGACTTCACTCTCAGCAATTGCATCAACTCCGGACTCCGACGCATCTATCTGCTCACCCAGTACGCCTCCAGCTCCCTCAACCGCCATGTCCGCAAGGGCTTCGCCCCGCTTCTCAGCGATGACCTCGGCGAGTTCATTGACCTCGTCCCGCCACAGGGAGTCCACGTTGAGCGATGGTATGCGGGCACCGCTGACGCCGTCTTCCAGAACCTCGATCTCCTCCAGCAGCAACGCCCGCCCAATGTCATCATCCTCTCCGGCGATCACGTGTACAGCACCGACTACGGTCCGATGCTCCAGCAGCATCAACAGACGGGCGCAGCGCTCACCATCGCCTGCCTGGTGCTGCCACGCGACCAGGCGCACCAACTCGGCGTCATGAATGTCGCCTCCGGGACGAAGGTGCAGCAGTTCGTCGAGAAGCCCGACGACCCGCCCCCGATGCCCGGCAATCCCGACATGTGTCTCGTCAACATGGGTGTATATGTCTGGCGCACGGAGGCACTCGTCGAGCAGGTCGTCGCCAACGCCCGCAGCGACGCTCCCCGCGACTTCGGCAAGTCCATCATACCCGCAATGGTGGCGGACGGCGAAGATGTCCATGCCTGGCGCTTCACCTCCGCCGGCACCGGAGGAGAAGACTACTGGCGCGATGTCGGCACGCTGTCCAGCTACTGGGAAGCGCACCTCGACCTGGTCAGTCCGACACCTGAGTTCAACCTCTACGACGCCGCATGGCCCGTTTACACTCACCGGCCTGTCGGACCACCGTCGAAGCTCTGTTCGGCCGGGCGACCCGATGATTTGCATGTCGTCAACTCCATCATTTCCGCCGGATGCCTCATCAGAGGAAGCCGAGTCGAACGCTCAGTGCTCTCACCGGGCGTCTGCATTGACCGCGCCTCCGTGCGCGAATCAGTACTCATGGACCACGTTACCGTCGAGCCGGGAGCCCGGCTCACCAAGGCCATTGTCGCTGAAGGTGTGACCATCCCCGCAGATATGGTCATCGGTGAGGACCGCGCCGCCGACACCAGGCGCTTCGTCGTCACCGATGACGGCATAACCGTCGTACCCAGCCGCATCGTCCTCGACGAGGAGGACTTCATCCACACAGGAGGCGTCCCATGAAAGTCCTATTGGCATCAGCCGAAGTGTACCCTTTTGCCAAGGTCGGCGGGCTCGCAGACGTTGCCGGAAGCCTGCCCAAAGCCCTAGCCAAACTTGGCATTGACATCCGCGTCGCCATGCCCAAGTACCGCGTAGCCGTACAGAACGCCGAGCAAATGGAGCGAGCCCTCGACGCCGTGCCGGTCAAAACGCCCACGCTCGACACCGGCTGCGCCGTGGACGTCGCCTGCCTGCCCGACAGCGAGGTCCCCGTCTATTTCATCGAGCATAACGACTACTTCGACCGCGAAGGCATATATGGCCCCCCGGGCGGCGCCTATCCTGACAACCCTCAGCGCTTGACCTTCCTCTGCTGCGCCATACTCGCCGCCATCGAAGCGCTCGATTTCCAGCCCGACGTCATTCACCTCAACGACTGGCATACATCGCTCATCGCCGCCTATTGCAAGCTGCGCCCGTTGCCCTACGCGACGGTATTCACCGGCCACAACCTCGGCGGCGCATACCAGGGCGTATTCCCCGCCGGCGTCCTCAAGACCGTGGGACTGGACCGCAGCGACCCCCGCGTCCGCGACACAGTCAGCAACGGTCAGCTCAATCTGGCCGGGGTTGGCATGGTCTTTGCAGACATGATCAACACTGTCAGCGAGAAGTACGCCGAAGAGTTGAGGGACCCCTCGATTGCCGGGGACATCGCCGACCTGGTCGTCAAGCGCGGCGAGGATGTCTGGGGGATTGTCAACGGCATTGACTATGACACCTGGTCCCCGCGCACTGACAAGAGTATTGCGGCGAATTACGATGCCGGCGATCTCGCGGGTAAGGCCGCGTGCAAGGCGGCGCTGCAGGCTGAGTTCGGCCTCCCGCAGCAGCCGGACATCCCGCTCATCGGCCTCGTCACCCGCCTTGACGCGCAAAAGGGCCTCGACCTGGTGGCCCAAATCGTGGACAAGACCGGCGCCTTCCAGCTCGCGATTCTCGGCACCGGCGACCCGAAGCTTGAAGCAATCTTCTCAGAGGCCGCACGCACGCACATAAACGTCGCCGCGCGGCTGGAGTTCTCGGGCGCTCTCGCCCGGAAAATCTATGCCGGCGCCGACATGTTCCTGATGCCATCCCGCTACGAACCATGCGGACTCGGTCAGATGATCGCCCTGACCTACGGCACCGTGCCGATCGTCCGCTACACCGGTGGACTGGCCGATACCGTCCACACAACCGGACCCAAAGCCAATGGCTTCAACTTCAATAAATACTCCGCAGATGCGCTTCTCGGTGCCGTCCGCCGTGCGCTCAAGGCCTATGCCGACAAGCAGCGCTGGCAGCAATTCGTCGCCAACGCCTTCGCCGCCGACCATTCATGGGACGTCTCCGCAAAACGCTACGAGCAGCTCTACACCGCCGCTATGGAAAAGAAGCCCATCACCTGACCCCACATCCCTGACGGTGCCCTCTGACACGCGGGCCGGTCTCCCTGCGGAATCCTCGATTCCGCCAGTCAGCCGGCCCCTCCAACGCCTTCGCGGAGGTGTAGCCAGATGACGGCTCAACAGCAACCCAACCGGTGGACAACGCTGGAGACCGGCTTGCGCAGCGAGTGGCTGGAGACCAACGGCCTCGGCTCATTTGCTTCCTCCACGGTCCTCGGCTGCAACACGCGCCGCTACCATGGCCTGCTTGTGGCCGATCCCCGTCTCAGCTCCGATGCGCCCTCGGTCGGGCGGCGCGTGCTGCTCAACAAACTCGACGAAACGCTCGCCTGCGCCGGAGCCGAATACGAGCTCGCCACCAACATCTATGCCGCAGCGACTCATCCGCACGGCTACGACCATCTCATTGACTTCACCCGCGACCCCTGGCCGAGTTTCACCTTCCGGGCCGGCGACGCCACCCTCCGCAAAGAGCTCTTCATGCCACACGGGAAGCAGTGCACGGTCATCTGCTACACACTCCTGGAAGCGCCCGAGCCGGTGCAATTGGCCGTCAACCCTCTCATCTCCGGCCGCGGGTTCCACCATCTCGCCCACGCAGATGAGGCCATCATCCCCGGCCTCGACTTCGGCGACCGGCAGCTTGCCATCCAGCTCTACGACGAGCCCTCCCGTCTGTGGCTCTGGTATGGCGACGGCGATCTCCGCCAGCTCTCAGATGCAGGTGGCGGCTACTGGTACTACCAGTTCCACTACCCCCGCGAGGCCGAGCGAGGTCTCGACGATGGCGAGGACCTCTACTGCCCCGCGCAGATCCGCTGGCGCCTGGAGTGCGGCGATCGGGTCGCCGTCATCGCAGCCTGTGAGCCGCTTGCCGAACCCGATCCTGACCTCCTTGCGACCACCGAACGCCGGCGCCGCCGGCAACTCCTCGAAGCCGCGAGTGACGACCCTGTCACCAGGCGGCTCTCCCTGGCCGCCGATCAGTTCATCATCAATCGCCGCGACGGAAAGAGCGTCATTGCCGGCTATCCCTGGTTCAACGACTGGGGCCGCGACGCCATGATCAGCCTGCCCGGTCTCACCCTCGCCACTGGCAGGTACGCAGATTGCAGGGAGATCCTGCGCACCTGGCTCAGTCATGCCGGCGACGGGCTCATTCCCAACTGCTTCGGCGACGATGGCGACGCCGCCTACAATGCCGCCGATGCGACCTTGTGGCTCTTCGCGGTCGCCCGCCGCTACTACGCGGCCGGCAATGACCTCGGCTTCTTCGCCGGCGAGGTGTATGACGCGCTCATAGATGCCTTGCGCGCCCATATCGCAGGCACGAGCCATGACATTGCGATGGACCCTTCCGACGCGCTGCTCGTGGCCGGCACCCCCGACACTCAACTGACGTGGATGGACGCCAAGGTCGGCGACTGGTGCGTGACACCGCGCCACGGCAAGCCCGTCGAGATCAACGCTCTGTGGTACAATGCTCTGCGTACCGCGCTGTTTCTCGCCGTCAAGCTCTCAGACACGCAGACGACCCGCGAATTCGAGCCCATTGCTCGCAGGGCCAGGAACGCTTTTCGCGATACCTTCTACAGTGACGAACTCGGCTACTGCTACGACGTCATCACACCTGCCGGACCTGATGACACGTTGCGCCCTAACCAGCTCATTGCCTGCGCTCTGCCTTATTCGCTGTTGACGAAAGATCAAGTGCGAAGCATCCTTAGCATCACCGAGGCCAGGCTCCTGACCGACTACGGCCTGCGCACGCTCGACCCGAACCACCCGGCCTACCAGGGCCGCTACGAGGGCGACGTCTGGGCACGGGACGGAGCCTACCATCAGGGCACCGTATGGCCCTGGCTCATCGGCCCGTATCTGCAGGCTTACCGCGTCGTTCATGGCAGCAATCCGGCAACCAGAGCCTACATCCGACAACGCCTCCAGCCGCTCATCGAGTACCTGATGCGGCACGGCTCCATCCCCGAGATTTTCGACGGGGACGCGCCGCAGCGCCCTCGCGGGTGCATCGCCCAGGCCTGGAGTGTCGCTCAGGTCATCGAGTGCTGGCAGGCAGCGCGGGAATCATAACCGGGGGAGTAACATGAGAGTCTATCTACCCACCGCCGCCATCGGCAGCGGTCACATGCTCGCCACACTCGGCGGAGCCGGCGAGATAATGTCCATTTTCTATCCGCACATAGATTTCGCCCAGAACGTCAACGAAGCCCTCCCCTTCATCTACGTCGGCGAACCCCACGACGGGCGACTGATATGGACCTACGACCACGACTTCGCCTCCACGCAGTCCTACCTCCCCGACACCAACATCCTCCGCACCGAGTTGCGATGCAGCGAACCCGAGCTTCAAGTTACGCTCACCGACTTCGTGCCGGCAGCCACTTCGGACGGCGCCGACACGGCCCTCGTCAGGATCGCCACCATACAGAACTTGGCCGCAGCCGAGTTCACCGGCGCCTTCGGGCACTACTTCGACTTCCGCCTTGGCGAAGTCATCGGCAAGCAGGCTGTCCGTTACGAACGCAAGAGCGCCCGCTTCCTCCAGTACTTCCGCGACATCGCCGTGGTCGTCGGTGGGACCGAACCGGACGCCATCCGCTGCGGCAAGGCCGGTGACGAGGATCGTACTGCCAAGCTCGACATCGCCGACGGTGATCTCAACGGCCAGGTCGAGGACATCGGCGCGGTGGATTTCGCTCAGCTTTTCCGGCTGCAGCTTGCCCCGGGCGAGACCCGACACATCGCAGTCATCATCTCATTCGGCCCCGACCTCTACGCCGCTGAAGCCGCGCTCGAGCGCCTCCAGCAGGCCGGCCCACAGCAACTGCAGGCGGCCACCAGCGACTAC
>JAUWOG010000566.1 GCA_030612305.1 Armatimonadota bacterium
GTGGCCCGCGTAGGCGACTGAAATGCCTGCGGCGTCTTCCGCCGCCTTGACCGGCTTGAGCCTGTCCACTGCGGTAATGGCCGCCGGGCCCTTATGCGGCTCGACGACGGCGATGTAAGTCGAAGAGAGTCCGGCGTCGGCGTCGGCATCGTCGGCGAGCAGATTCCTGGCCAGCACATATTGGAGTGTGTCCGGATGGCGGGGCTTGAGCTCGGCTTCGGCGTCGGCGAGGATGATTTCATCTGCGCAGCCGGCGGGCATCGTCATCGTCAGGGCGAGGTCCTCGTCCGGTTCGCGCCACGTTGCGGACCAGGTGCTGTCAGGTTTCATGCGCCGGACATTGAACAGGTACTGGAAGCCGCTGTTCCGGATGTCGGCGATACGGGGTGTCTGGGCTTCGATGTTGGGAGTGATGGCAACGTTGTAGATGAGCGCGTAGGACTGCCCGAGCTCCGTGACCATCATGCTGAATTCGTTGGCGGGCTTGCCGAGTTCGAAGATCTCGGAAATCCAGCGCCCCCCCACCTTGCCCGAGGCATCATAGCTTATCGTCTTGGTCACATCACCGACGGATACATCCAGTACCACCTCGCCGGAGTTGTAGTCATGGACACGGAGGAAGAGCTTGTACTTGCCTGCCGGCACCTCCGGGAACTTCACAGTCATCAGCGCATGGGTCTTCGTCGGCAGGATGGGATCGCCGCTGGAGTATGGGCACCAGCCCTCCGCAGAGCGCTCGCCATAGTTCGCGCTGTCCTTGATGACATCATCGGTATTGCGCAGAGGTATCGTCATGCCGCTGCCCCGCAGTTGCATTTGTCCGGTGGGCCTTCCGGCGAACTCGACCTCTTCGCCCATCACGGTGCCCTTCTCCTGGAGCGGCCCCGGCGTCGCGCCGGCCACGGTGAACTCGGGGAAGGGCGGGCCGTGGAAGCTGTAGTCGTGCTGGTAGCCGCCACGGACGCGGAAGATATCGAGCAGATACGAGGTCTCCGGCGAGATGTCTATGAGGGCCGCGGTGCGGCGGTACAGAGAGCAGGTGTTGGGATAGACGGCTTTCTCCGCCGAGGCATCCATGAGCTGCACCTGAGGGCTCGCGGCGAGGGTGTTGAGATAGCCCCGGTTCATGCTCTCATGCTTGTGCTGATCCACGACGACGCAGTAGTGGCTGATGGTGTTGCCGGTCCAGTAGGCATTCTTGGGCAGCCAGTGTGCCGGGTAGCCCATGTCGGTGAGGACGGGGCGGTCGTGGGCGATCATCTCCATGGTGAGGCGGTCGAAACTCCCGTGACCGCCGCCGGCAAAGCCGTAGTACATCGAGACACCGCGCGGGTTGGCCTTCTCCTCGCTCTCGAGAATGGCGAGGCCGTAGCCGCCGAGGTTGCGGGTCTTGAACTCGATGTCGGGTCCGACTTCCGCGACGACCTTATCAACTTCCTCCTGGTCGTAGTATTCGTCGAAGAGCTGTTGCGGCTTCGCCCCCATCATGGCCAACGCCTGGGCGAACCGGGGGTCCTTGTAGTGAGTGAAGGCGCGGCCGAGCACGCCAGCGTTCCAGCCCAGGCGTCTTGAGCCGAAGATGGTGCCGCTGTCGCCGATGCAGGGAGTGAACTCGCCCGTGATGGCCATATCAAGGCCGATGTCGGCCATCTTCTTGACCTTCGGAATGCTCCAGATGTCCACTCCTAATTTGGGCAGCAGGTCGGCGACCGTGTAGAAATTGGCGCACCATCCGGATGAGTATCCCGGTGAGCTTTCCCCGCCGTGACCGTCGCGGTAAAAGCCGTTCCAGAGAAGATACTCCGTCGTACCCTTCCCGGTCATGATCCAGTCGCGCATCTGCTCGGTTGTCGGCCCCTTCTCCGGGTCCTCATTGTCCCAGACGATGGCGACGAGACACAAGGCCTGCTGGTGCATGCCCATGTTGCCGACAACGAAGCCGCGCATGATGTCCTCGGCCATGATCCTGAGCAGTCTGTCCTGGAACAACGCGTGCGGGTCGTCGCAGCCTTTGGCCTTGAGGAAAGCAAGCAGTTCGGGGTCTTTGTCGAGCGCCGGATATATCGAGTCATAGGAGGTGGCGAGGTTGCTGGTGACGCCGGTTGACCAGATGTAGTCGAGTATGCGGCCATTGATGCGAGCCGGCCAGCGGCCATTGTGATAGGCCTGAGTGGGGTAGTCATAGCCGTCGTATTTCTCGGCAATGCTGGCGAGAAGCACGGCGCACTTGTGGGCATACACCGGCTCGTCGGAGAGCAAGTAAGCATTTGCCAGGGCGCGTACTGCGGGAAAGACCTCTCGCTGCCAGCGGTGCCAGAAGATGTATGTGCCGACGAAGAAGTAGCGGATGCCGTCGTCATCCTCCCAGCCGGCGCCATTGTCCACGTAACCCGGGCCCTTCTGCGGCTCCTCGGTGAGCGCGTTGAGGTTCCAAGGCTGAAAATCGTTTCCCGGGAACTCCGTGCCGCAGACGGGACACTTGACCTTGAACGGCTTGTCGCTGCTCATGCCCCAGGGGTAGTGACCGCCCTGGCGGAATATCTGCGGGCCGCATTTCGGGCAGCCCTTGCCGAAGTGGACATTGAGCGCCCGGAGTTGCTCCGGCGGGGGCACGAAGTTCCAGAGCTCCTCATCCGACATCTCAAGCCAGCGCTTGCAGCTGCTTTTCGCGGAGTCCACTTGCGCCTTGGCCCAGGCGGGCGGGGCGATCTTGTCCCGCACGCGCGCCATCAATTCATCGTCGTAATACGTGCGGCCCGGCTTGGCGCAGGCGATGCTTACAGAAAG
>JAUWOG010000445.1 GCA_030612305.1 Armatimonadota bacterium
GACAAAGGCGAAGGGCAAAGGGCAACGGCGGAGGGCGGGTGCCCACCCGAATCACAGCTATCGTTGGATGCCGATTGTCTCGGCAAGGTTCATCGGCTCGGGGCGGAAGATCTCCGCAGCCATCGGCTTGAGTTGCTCGGAGACGCTGAGGTCGAAGTCGGCCTGGTCGAGGACATCGCGCTGGAGGTCCACCCCGGGCGCGATCTCGGTAACCGTGATCCGTCCGTCCTGGAGTTCGAAGACGGCCCGCTCAGTCACGTAGAGGACTCTCGTGCCCTTCTCGGCGGCATAAGCGCCACTGAAGGTGACGTGCTCGACGTCGGGTACGAGCTTCTTGTACTTGCCCTCTTGAAGTATGCTGACCTTTCCGTCGGCGATCCGGACCTCGAGGCCTCCGGCGGTGAGTGTGCCGCAGAATACAACGTGAGTTGCGGTCTGGGTGATGTTGATGAAGCCGCCGCATCCAGTGAGGCGGTTGCCGAACTTGCTGACATTGACATTGCCGTGGCGGTCAATCTGGGCGCTGCCGAGGAAGGCCAGGTCGAGGCCGCCGCCATCGTAGAAGTCGAACTGGCTGGGCTGGTCAATGATGGCATCGGGATTGGTTGCAGCGCCGAAGGAAAGGCCCCCGGCCGGGACTCCGCCGATAGCTCCGGCCTCGACCGTCTGCACCATCTCCTCGATGACGCCCTCCTCGTTGGCAACGTCGGCTACGCCCTCAGGCATGCCGATGCCGAGATTGATGACGGCGCCGGGGAAGAGCTCCATGGCCGCGCGTCGGGCGATGATCTTGCGCTCGCCCATCGGCATCGGTTGCATGGTATGGAGGTCAATGCGTAGCTCGCCGCAGTAGGCCGGGTTGTACTGCTCGTCAAAGGTCTGCTGGTGCTCGTGCGGCTCAGCGACCACGATTGCGTCCACGAGGATACCGGGGACCTTGACGGTATGAGGATGGAGGGTTCCGGCGGCTGCCAGACGCTCGACCTGTGCGATGACGCTACCGCCGGAGTTCTTCGCCGCCTGGGCAATGGCGAGCATCTCGCCGTGCATGGCCTCGCGCTCCATCGAGATGTTGCCCTTGGTGTCGGCGGTGGTGCCGCGAATGAGGCCGACATTGATGGGTGTGGCCTTGTACCAGAGCCATTGGCGGCCATCCAGCTCAATGAGCTCGACCATGTCCTCGGTGGTCTTCTCGTTGAGCTTTCCGCCGCCGTTGCGCGGGTCCACGTAGGTATGGAGGCCGATGTGGGTGATGGTGCCGGGCCGTCCGGCGGCAATGTCGCGGTAGAGGTGCGCGATGACGCCCTGGGGCCAGTTGTAGGCTTCGATCTTGTTTTCGACGGCGAGGTTGGCGAGGTCCTGGACGAGCCCCCAGTGTCCGCCGAAGACGCGCTTGACGAGGCCTTCGTGGCCGAGATGATTTACGCCTCGGCCCTTGTTGTCGCCCTGGCCCGCGGCGTACATGACGCCGAGGTCCGTCGGCTTGCCGGTCTTGAGGAAGCGGTCCTCGATGGCCCGGGTGAGTGCCTCGGGGTGGCCGGCTCCGACGAAGCCTCCGACGCCCATCATCGCACCGTCGGGGATGAGTGCAACAGCCTCTTCAGGGGTCATGACTTTTGCTGCCATAGCGTCCTCCCTCGCTGCTCGTCTTTGACTGCTTGTGGCTACATGTAGAGCCCGCCGTTGACGGCGAGGACCTGTCCGGTAATGTAGGCGGCGCTGTCTGAGGCGAGGAAGACAACGGCCGCGGCGATGTCCTCCGCCCGGCCCAGCCTCGCCATCGGTATCTGCGGAAGTACGGCTTGCACTACCTCGTCGTCCAGCGTCTTAGTCATGCCGGCGTCAATGAATCCGGGCGCGACGGCGTTGACGGTGATGTTGCGGCGGGCGACTTCGCGAGCCACGGACTTGGTGAGGCCGATGATGCCGGCCTTGGAGGCCGCATAGTTGGCCTGGCCGATATTGCCCGACTGGCCGATGACGGATGATATGGAGATGATGCGGCCGGTCTCGCGCTCGCGCATGTGGTTGATGACGGCGTGCATGGCGTTGTATGCGCCAGTCAGATTGACGGCGAGGACGAGGTCCCAGTCAGACTTGTCGAGGTTCTTGATGGTCTTGTCGCGGAAGATGCCCGCGTTGTTGATGAGGATGTCGAGATGGCCGAAGTGGGCGATTGCAGCGGCGACCATGTCGTCCACCTGCTGCTGGTCGGTGACGTCGGCGGGTAGTGCCAGGGCGTCGACTCCGGTCGCCTGTAGCGCAGTGACGACCGCCTCGGCCTCGGCGGCGTTGTCATGCCCGGCTTCCTCGACATAGTTGACCGCCACCGAGCAGCCTTCCGCTGCGCATGCCAGCGCGATGGCCTCGCCAAGGCCCCTCGAGGCTCCAGTAATCAGCGCGGTCTTGCCATACAGTGTCATCGGTGTCACGCTCCTGTCAGCAGGCGTCAGATGCGGGCGTGTTGCTGTGTCTGGCATAGGTTCTCCGCCGGGTGGGAGGAATCCTGTAAGCCGAGAATTCAGTTTCGCAGGCTGAGATGGGGGCCTTTGACTACGGCGGGGGCGTGTACTAAGATACTACCTGCCACGGGTAGAGGTTGAATTCGAAGGCCGAACATGGAGCACTATGAACACCATCTATGCTGAGTTGGCGGAGCTGGTGAGAGGGCGGCTGGAAGGTTGGCCGCGGGAGCCGCAAGGGTATCACTGGCCGGGATATACCTATGACCATACGCTGAGAGTTGTGAGGCTGGCGACGTGGATGGCGGAGCAACTGGGTGCCGATGTGGAGACCGTCCGCTTCGCCGCGCTGCTGCATGACATCCGCAAGGACGCAGGCCGGGATCATGCGGAAGTAGGTGCAGCCGAGGTGCGGAGGATACTCGGCGGCTACGAGCTGTCGCCGGATTTCGTACAAGCGGTTGCCCATGCAATCGAGTGTCATTCAGGGAGCAATACGCCGGAGCATCCGGTTGAGAACCTGTGTCTGGGTGACGCCGACCTGATTGATGCGAACTTCGGTCTGGTGGCGAGCTGGCGGTTCATCACGATCCGCGCGCACGGAGGGCAAGACCTGGCCGACACGATTCTGGCGATGGCTGAGTGGCTGCCGAAGAAGGATGCGCTGGCCGAGCGGCTGAATACTGAGTTGGGGCGTGAGGTGGCGGCGAGGCGCTCGGAGCGGATGCACCAGTTCTGCAGCGGCCTGAGGGCGGCGCTACTCGAGGGCGAAGAGGATGACGGGGTGCTGTGGCTGGCGCGGTATATTCATGAGGACGCGGGAAGAGGGCGGCTGGGAGAGCAGTTGGCTGCTATCAATGGCGGCGGCGCAGGAGAAGTGCTGGCGGGGGCTGAGGCGGTGGCGGAGATGCTGGCGGTCGAGAGCGAAGGGCGGTAACGGCAAAGGCAAACGGTAAAGGCGAACGGCAACGTCGTGGGGGGGGGGGGGGGGGG
>JAUWOG010000419.1 GCA_030612305.1 Armatimonadota bacterium
CGACCTCATCCTGCCCGGCACCAGAGATAGCCACACCGATGCCGGAGTTCTTTGGCTCCTGCGGGTCGGCGGGGGCGATGACAAAAGGGACCTCGGCCAGGGTCAGGCTGCGCGAGGCGTCTGCCACCTGCGCGTTGATGAGGAGCTTGTACGACCCGTTGGCCTTGAGCTTCGGCTTCACCGGGAAGAACGCCGCAGCCCGGGGGGCGACGGCCATCTTCCGCTTCTCATACGCGACGCCGACACCGTCGCGGTTGACCACCTTCAGATGCACGAGCATCTTCGTTATCTGCTCGATGCGGTTTGATATGCGACAGAAGAATTCGGCCTTCGAGGGATTGGTGAAGATACCGAGGAGTGCACCCCTGCGGGTGACCGACGGCTCGTGCGGGCGAGCGACCAGCGAGGGGTTGCTGATCTCGAAGCTCTGGCGGAACCCTTCGGGCACGAGCACCGTCAGCTTGCCGACGCCTGCCGCGGGGAGTTTCTCCATCGCCGGCACGACCATCGCGATGTCCGCCTTATCCGGCACAATCGGGATTGTCAGATGTGAATAGACGCGCGGGTACCGGGGGTCGAAAACCAGGAGTGTCACGCAGGCCGGCGTCGCGCTGGATCCGCCGAGGGTGTAGCGGAGCGAGAAGCGGTGCGGCACGGAGATGTCCATGCGGTTGAGGTTGGCCCACCAGCCGGCCTCCTCGCCGCCCTGTAGAAACAGTGCGCCGGCCATTCCTCCAGAGCCGGGCCGCCAGCCCGCCTGGTCAGCCGGGCCGAAGCTCGACCACCCACGCGGTGAATCTGTCCCCAGGAACTGCGAATTCGGCACGAGGTTTGGAGAAGGCGGAGGGATCGGCGGCTCTTCGGGCTTGCGGTTGCGCCTGGCTTTGTCATCCTCCGCGGAGCTGGTCTTTGAGGACGGCTTCGGGAGCTGCTCACTCAGCCGCTCGGCGAACTGGATGCTGTCGAGCACGCCCTCGGCACCATCGCTGGTCACTTGAAGGCGGGCTCGTGCGTAGGCGAAGCGTTGGCCCGGCACCTGGTCAGTCGCGTGGTAGGATACGGAGAATTCGGTCCAGTCGTCTGCGGGGGGTAATTCGCTCTCGGCAGCATCGAGGACTACGCCGAGGCGGTCAACTATCTCGACATACGCGGCGAGGCCGCTGCCATGGTAGTATCCGGTCAGCGTTACCGACCCGCCGGAGCGAAGCACCGGTCCGCTGTGAGACACGAGGCTGTCGCCGCTCAATGAGTCGCTGCCGATGGCTGCCGAGCGGCGGCCGTCATGGTTCTTGTGTCCCCTGAACTCCCAGGGCCCGTACACATCCCAGGCCTCGGTATCGTACTGAGCGGAGCGCTCAAAGGACCCGTTCGTCGGTACCGGCACGGCCCAGCCCGGCGCGGCGCACAGCAAGCCGACAAATAGCACAGCCGGCATCAGTTTCATGTCATTTGCTCCAGTGCAGGCTTCGATGATAGCGGGCGGACGCTGTGGCGTCCGGGCGATATTCGCGATGCCGTTGGCACGCGCCTATGCTCGGGTTGAGTGGCGTTGAGTCGTGTCCGCTACAGATTGGACAGTCGTCACAAGCAGGTTGTTCTGCTCGATGATGCTGCGGAGGGCTTCTCCGGCAGCCATTGTTCCGTCCGGGCCCATCATCTCACAGATTACCGTGGCGGGATAGACGCCCGCGAGCCGGGCCAGACTCACGGCACCCTCCGTATGGCCCATGCGCCCCTTGAGGCCGGCTTCGTTCTCGCGGAGAAGCTGGAGGTGGCCGGGGCGCGCGAAATCCTCCGGACGGGCTCCCAGGTCGGTCAGCGCTCTCGCAGTGGCGGCGAGGTCAAACGCCGATGCGCCGGTGGTCGTCCCGATTTTGTAGTCCACCGGCTCGGCGAAATGGGGCCAGTTGCCGGAGCAATTGACCGGCTCTATGAGCGGCACCCCGAGCTCGGCCAGGCGCTGCGCAGTTACTCCGACCGCTATCAGTCCACGCGCGAGAAGCGACAAGCGGTTGAACTTCTCCCCGGTCGCTGAGTGTGCGGCGAGGAGTAGGTCGGCCTCACCTTCGCGGTCCGGGTGGTCGAGTAGCACTACGAGCTCCCCGCGCGCAAAAGCCGCCACGACATCGTCAATCGGGTCCGTCGGCACGCCGTATGTAATCCTGCTCATTTGTGTGATTCGTCCTTGCGCATCAAGCCTATTTGCATATTGCCGGTATTTGCCTTTGCCGTACGCCGTGTCACTCCGGGAGCGGGGCGGCATTGCGCTTGCGGGCCAGGTGCACTCCGGCGAGTGTAATGGCGATGCCCGCCACCTGCAGGAGGGTCGGCTGCTCCTTGAGAATGAGATAGGCGGCCACTACCGCCACCAGCGGCACGAAGTACTGAAACAACATCGTCTGGGACGCGCCCAGCGACTGCACGCCGCGATACCATACGATGAAGGCATATACACCCGCCAGCAGCGAGTACTGAAGCACACACAGCCAGGGGACTACACCCATCGTCAGTAGCGGCATCGCCAGCATCTGCTTGAAGCCTATCGGGATTATTATAACTGAACCGAGAATGTGGATGTAAGCCACGATTTTCATCGGCGAGTATTTTGCCAGAAGCGGCCGCGAGAATACCGCGTACGACGCCCACAGGATCGCCGCCGCTATCATCACAAGGTCGCCGACCAGATGCGTCGCTGGGACCGTCGCCGACGCGCCGCTCCCGAAGATGACTAAGGCGACGCCGAGGAAGCCGACCATCACGCCAAACATGCGCTGCTTGTCGAACGGCTCGATGCGGAGCACGAGCGAGAGTAGAAACACCCAGATCGGCGCGGTGCTGATGAGGAGGCTCGCCTCCGCCGCCGAAGTGAGCTCGATCGCCTTGGCGAACACAAACTGGTAGATCCCCACCGTGACGATGGCAAAGGTGATGAGGTACTTCCAGTCTTCGCGGGCGATACGGCGGTCCTTCTCCCAGAACAGCAGTATCGAGCCCAGCGCCAGCACCATGATGATGTAGCGTGCGGACAGAATCGCCGGCACGGTGAAGCCCACTGCATCGCTGTAGAGGATCTTGAGGCAGATGAAGTTGAAGCCCCAGATCAGCGGCACCGTTCCGAGCCAGAGATATGTCGTGGCAGCCGAGTGTGTCGCCGCCGGCTCGGAGGCCGGGGGCGCGACAAGGCTCTCTTCCTCGCCCACTGACGGCATGGGATTTGGCTGACCGGCTGAATTCATCGCATCCGTCCCGAGGCCGGACATGGCCTCTGTGGAAACTGCAACCCATGCGCGCCAGAAGTAGAAGTATATCGCCGCCGCAGCGTAGCGTCAATTCGTTTCCCCCACGTCGAGCGGTGTCGCTGGATGAAGGAATGTGCGGGGGTCAGGGGAAATGCCTCCAACAACGCGAATCCAGACGCTGGAGCGAAACAATGGCGAAGATACGGACGGCAGCCCCCTCGTGCAGCCACTTCTACCCCTGGCCGATGGTCATGGTCAGTTGCATCTCCGCCGAGGGCAAGCCCAATATCATTACCCTCGGTGCCTCCTCGGTGTGCTCATCCGACCCGCCTACAGTGGGTATCGCGGTCAA
>JAUWOG010000763.1 GCA_030612305.1 Armatimonadota bacterium
CACCGCTCCCACCGGACATGCCTTGGCACCTCTTGCCACCGAGGCCGCAGGTGCGCCGGGCTTGATCTCGGCCTTCTTCGTCTGCTTGTCCATCTCGAAGGCGTCCGGCGCGACCCGCACGCACTTATTGAAGCCGATACACTTGTCCGGGTCCACGTAGGGCTTGGCGATACAGCTCGTCGCTGCATTGCAGTCGCTGCTGCCTGCATACGGACAGCCCTCGCAGCTTGCCGCGTCGTGGGGGAGAGCCGCATGGGCCTCCGGGCCTGCGAAGGCGGTGCCGCTACTCAGTGCGGTCTCCAGCGACGCGTAGCCAACCGCCATGATGCCTATCACGGCAACGCATATCAGGACTGCCTTCGCAGTCTTGCTCAGCTTCATCGTCCACAACTCATCTCTATCCGCTCCCTCACATTCACTGCATAGACGCATCCACCCGGCGACGCATTCCCACTTCCGTGTCAGCCTCGTCTGCTATGGGAGACCGTTTCGCAACGGTCTCTATACTGTGAGAATATCGGCACCTTGCCCTCAGAGGTCATCTCCTTCAATAGCCCGGTACACCACATTGCGCGCATCTTCAGGTAGGCTTGGCGGGCCCATTTCTGCCAGGCCCTCCGGCGCCCAGCCAAGTCCATCTGCTAGGTGTTCGACCACTCGTTTGTACTCCGCATTCATGATTGGCATGTACATCAGGCATATGATCCATTTCATGGGTTCGGTTGGTGGGCTGTGAGCGTCAAGTACCAGCCGTTCCGCTGGCAGTTTTATCAGATACAGCAAATGATTGCTGGCCGCGTGAGATATCGCCACGTCTCCCTTTTGCTGACCCTCATACAGCTCATGCTGATAGCGCACAATACCAAAGACCTATACTGTCGGCAAAACCCAGAAAGTCCAAGGACTGCGGCGGCACTTCTCAACGCAGCGCCAGCGGCTCTCGAACTCATCAGGGAAATGCAGATAGCCCTGTTGGAGCAGAACCCATGCCAGCTCAACTGGCACAAAGCCTGCTGGCGTTTGGGTGGCGGTCTGCAGTCCGTCACGCCAGGGCAACTCGCACGGCCTTCTGAAGGCGCTTTCTCGCCATCTCCTCGACCATGATGCGGCAGTCTTCAGAGCATATCCAGTTGAGTAGTCTGGCCACGAGAGGGGGCCAATCAAGAACGATCGGGGGAACTGGGCCTGGTGACCGCCATTCCTCCCCCTCGATGCCGGGCCCCAATCGCCAGTACGCGATGCGCTCCGTCTTATCGGGTACGCGCCTTCGTTTCGGCCTCCCAGTCTGGTGGCGAGGAAGGACCCCCTGCGCCTGCAGGGCTAGTTTGTGGCCTGCGTCTCCAGGCGGATAACCGTCCCCTCCCCCGGTGCGAGGTGCAGGTCGAAGGCCGTGGCGCCCCTCGCGAACGTGGTCTTCACCGGGAAGGCAGCGTCGCAGCCGAGATCGACGGCATCACCATACTCGCCGTCGAGGATGATGCGGTCCTCTTTGGCCTCATAGTAGTCCGGGTTGACCACGAAGAGG
>JAUWOG010000039.1 GCA_030612305.1 Armatimonadota bacterium
CTCCTATTACTACGGCCGCCTGCTGAATGCCAATCTCCCGCGTGAGGCGCTGCGAAAGGATTCGGGTGCGCTGATTCAACGGATCGAGCGGACGCAGGTCAAGGACTGGTACTTGTACCAGGCGTTTCCCTTCTCACGCCTGCCGGAAGCCGGCGAAAAGGGTCTCCAGTTCTGGGGCGTCGGCTGTCACATCAGCGCCAACTCGCCGAAGTTGGTGCTGTGTACCGAAGGCCCGTTCCTGCAGCATCTTTCCCGGATGCAGGTGATGAGCCCCGGAGAGATAGAGCAGATGACGAAGATCACCGTCACCGAAGGCGCCAACGCCATCTGCTACTGGCAGTCCGGGGGCTACACCGCCTACTATCCTGAGGGTTATGACGGAATGGGCGAGGGTTATTCTGACATAGTGAAGGTTGAGCAGATGCTGGAGGACCGTGTGCCGCATCCGGCGGAAGTGGGGCTGCTGTACTCCACGACGACGGAGGTCATGGAGCAGCCGTGGCGCACGAATCTCAATGAGCGATGGGTACACCTGCACAGCTTCGAGGGCACGGGCTTCGCCCTGATGCGCGGGAATCTCCCGTACCGCATTGTGATGGAGGATGAACTCGCCGACGGTGCGCTTGAGGGGCTGAAGGCACTGGTTCTGCCGAATGTGCGGTTCCTGTCGGCAAGCGCCCGGGAGGCCATCGAGAAGGCTGCCGCCGGGGGTCTGAAGGTGTATGCGGCGGGTGAATGTGTGAGTGTGGCGGGAGCCGAGACAGTGGACTATGACGTGACTTACTGGCACCGGCGCATCCAGGCGGGGTATCGGCAGATCAAGTATCTGAACACGCACTATGCGGAGGCGGAGAAGGCACTTCTCCCGCTGGTGCGCCAGCAGATAGACCCGGCGGTCACCGTGTCATCGCGCATGGGCATCAGCAGACTCTATGATGTCGGGGATGAAATGGTGCTGATGATCGCCAACTGGGATCTGAATGCGACGACTGACGCGACTGTCACCGCCGGCACCTCCTGCGCTGTCTCGGACATGCTCACCGGCGAGGAGTTAGGGCGGGTCGGCGATGGCGCGGAATTGAAGGTGAAGGTCCCGGCCGGCGGCTGGCGGGTCCTCAAGCTCCGGTAGGCTGGTGCTCTCTCACTCCTGAAGCACGGTGTAAAGGCGCTTGAACTTGCCCTGTACGTCTTGGGCCCCATCACTACTCATGAATGGGTGGCTCGGCCTGAGCTTCGCGTTCCTTGCGGAGCTCAGGTACCAATTGAGCAAGCTGTGCTTGTTCAATTGGTAGCTTCCAGCCCGAGTCGTCTTCCCGCAATAACGCGACAAGCAACCATGAAGATCACTCGATTCGACAAATCTGTTGCGGGCGAGAGCCTTCTCAATTCCGTCATCTGTGCCGATGTTCTTGAGGTATTGCCACAGATTGAGGCCGAGACGTTTGACATGGTGTTTGCCGATCCGCCGTACAACCTGCAGCTAAAGAACGAGCTCTACCGGCCCAATCTGACCAAGGTGGACGCGGTGAATGATGCGTGGGATCAGTTCTCTGATTTCGCGGCGTATGATGCGTTTACCGAGGCGTGGCTTGCTGAAGTGAAGCGAGTCATGAAGCCGAGCGCGACCCTGTGGGTCATCGGCACATACCACAACATATTTCGGGTCGGGAAGGTGTTGCAGGACCTGGGGTTCTGGGTGCTCAATGACGTGGTATGGGTGAAAGCCAACCCGATGCCGAATTTCCGCGGCGTCAGGTTCACCAATGCCACCGAGACGCTCATCTGGGCCGTCAAGGACAAGTCGGTCAAGGACTACACCTTCAACTATGAGTTGATGAAGGAGTTCAATGACGGCAAGCAGATGCGCAGCGACTGGTACTTCCCGCTGTGCCGGGGTGAAGAGCGGCTGACGGAGGACGGCAAGAAGGTACACTCCACGCAGAAGCCGCTGGCCCTCCTGGAGCGTATCGTACTGGCATCGTCCAAGGAAGGCGACCTCATCCTGGACCCGTTTGCCGGGACGGGCACGACTGCTCATGCAGCTATGAAGCATCACCGCAGCTTCTGCATGATAGAGGTGGATGAACATTACGTGCAATGGATGTTGAGGAGGCTGGGTGATGTGCCCTTGACGCTGCCTGTAGCGACGGGTGACGGCGTCAAGCGTGAAGATGCCCGCGATGGCAGTTCCCCGCAAGAATAGCAGCCAACGAGTACGAACGAGTACGAAGGAAGACCCGTGAGATGAAAGCAACGCTGAATTGTCTGCCGTGCATTGTGCGGCAGGGCGTAGATGCCGTGACGCGCGCCACCGATGAGCCGGAGTTGCGGCGGGCGGCGATGAGCGCGGCCTTTGAGGCCCTGTCGCGAGCGCAACTTGATGAGACGCCGATGGCGCTGGGCGGCGCAGTCCATGAAGTCATCGCGGAGGTGACAGGCTGCCCCGACCCGTGGGAAGAGGTGAAACGCGAATCGAATCGCGAGGGCCTGGCGCTCTATGAAGAGCTGACTGCGACGGTCGCGGAGGCCGATGATCCGCTGCTGACGGCGGCGAAGATAGCCATCGCCGGCAACATCATGGATTTCGGCGCGCTGGCGACTTTCGATGTCGAGGCGACCGTGCAGGAGGCGCTGGCAGGGGACTTCGCCATCGGGGACTTCGAGGATTTCAGACCACGCCTGGCGACGGCGAAGAACATCCTCTACATCGCTGACAATGCCGGCGAGATCGTCTTCGACCGCGTCTTCATCGAGCAGATGGGCGGTGTCGCAGTCACGATAGCCCTGAAGAGCAGTCCATTCATCAATGACGCGATGCTTGCCGATGCGAGGCAGGTCGGGCTGGATAGGACGGCGCGGCTCGTCACGGTCGCCCCGGGTGCTACGAGTGGCGAGACGTTCGACAAGGCGTGGGAGCAGGCGGATATCATAATCGCCAAAGGTCAGGGGAACTACGAGGTATTCAGCGAGGCAGAAGGTCCGGTCTTCTTTCTGCTGCTGGCCAAGTGTCCTGTGATCGCGGCACACATCGGCGTCAATCTACGGGACATGATATTCCAGTCACAGGCCGGACGCAGGGGCGACCGATAGAACACGCCGCGTGTCAGGCGTCGAGTTCGGCGACGGCCTTGACCTCCACCAGGTACTCCGGGGCGACGAGACAGGTCACACCTACGAGCGTGCTGGCCGGAGGGCTCTGCGGGAAATACTCTCTACGGACTTCCAGATAGCCCTCCAGGTCTCGCTGCACGTTGACCATGAAGACATCGGTGTGGAGGATGTCGTCGAGGGTTGCGCCCACTGATGCGAGTATGAGGCGGATGTTTTCGAAGGTCTGTCTCGTCTGAGTTCGGATGTCACTACCCACGGTGTTACCTTCGAGGGCAAGCCCGCACTGTCCGGAGAGGAAGATGAGGCGCTTGCCTTCGGCGATTGCAGCCTGCGAATAGGTGGGAGAAACCGGCCGGCAGACCGCCTCGGGGTTGATCGGTTTTCGGGCCATCTGCATGCACCTCTCCGAGATTGGTATGCCCGGCTTGCGGCTCCATCGGGCTACTGGTCGGAAACGGCTTCTTCAGCGGCTCCGCCTGCGTCTGCGTCGTGCGCCGGGATGCTGCCTTCGACGTGTGCGGAGGCGCGGTTGCGGACGTGGATCGCGTGGATTGACAGGTAAGTGAACCAGGCGAGGAACACGGCCATGCCGCCGACACCGATCCAGGTCAGGCTCTGACCATTGCCGACATACATCAGCACACTGGAAATCGCAGCGAGAATCCAGGAGGCCATGAGACCGACGCGGTTGACTCCGCTGTGAATGTCCTTGCGGCCCCATTGGTCGCGGGGCAGAAGCAGGCCTGCTTTTTCGAGATCCTTGATTGACACCACGACGACCCCTTTACTCCTCGATCTGTTCGATATCCCAGAAGAACTGGAAGAACTGCGACACGTTGAACTTCGTGCGGCCGCTGCGCATGTTCACCAGCATCAGCGGTGTCTTCATGCGCGTGGCCAGGCGCGCCGTCTTGTCGCCCCAGACTTTCCTGCGCAGCCAGCTCTCACGCGAGGCGCCGATGAGAACGAGATCGAAGTCGCGGGCTTGCTGCTCGATGGTCTCGACGACCTCGCCGGCTTCGATGCGGATGTGGAAGCGGCGCTCCCCGCCACTGGCGTCACCCGGCTCCGTATCAGTGCCGGCGTGGGCGCTGACGGCCTCGCGGAGGTCTGAGGCCCGCTGGGCGCGTTCACTGGGCGAGGTATTGGGGTCAACGACATGCAGCAGCCGGATGTAGCTGTCGTGCTCTTCGGCCATGGCCGCGGCCAAGTGCGCAACCAGATGGCCGTGCTGGGGATGCTGGACCGGGACGAGTATGCGGCGTGCGGGTATCTCAACGTCGCCACGCACGACGATGACATTGGCGTTGGCGTCTTTGACTATCTTGTCAATGGTGCTGCCGATGGTGGTGCGCGGGTCGTGACTACGCCCGGCCCAGCCCATGATGACGAAGTGGGAATTGGACTCCTGGACGGTGTCAACAATGGCATCAGCGGGCCGGTGGCCGACACGGACAATCGTATTGGGGACCATGCCGAGCGCCTCCGCCTGGGCCGACACCGCATCCAGCAGCGGCCGGGTCTCGTCTATGAAATCGCGCCCGACGCTGACCGGCAAGGCATCCGGAACGGTGATGACGTGGGCGATGAGCAGGTCGCCGGGCTCGACGGCAAGCAAGCGCTTGGCAACTTTGAGCAGGGCCTCGGCGCGGTCGGGATTGGCGACCGGGACGAGCACTGAGAAGCGGCGGCGGTCAATCTGGGGCATTTCCGAGGCGACGATGGGAGTTATCTCTTTCTCCCTGACGCGCCCGGAGGCGTAGAACTTGTGCACCAGCAGGCCGGCGCCAACCCAGGCGAAAGCGATCGCAGCGGCAATCCAGGAAAAGATGAGCATGAAGACGATCAGCGCCAGTTGCACAACTATGGCGACAATCGGGACGTAGGGGAAGAATGGAGCCAGGTAGCCGTACTGGAGCTTGTCGCCGTATCGCTTGCGGATGGTAATACATGCGACATTCACCTGGAGAAAGACCAGCATGAACATGATGTTGGCGGCGGCGGCGACATCCTTGAGCGGCACCGCCACGGCCATGAGGATGATGAGTCCGCCGCTGCAGAGGAGTGCCATGTAGGGTATGCGGCTGGTGGGATGTATAGCGGCGAAGATGTCGGGCAGATTCCGATCTCTGCCCATCGCAAACGACACGCGCGTGGATGAATACGTGGTCGCGTTGAGAGCGCTCATGGTGGACATGAGGGCGGCGAATATGAGCAGGAGAGCGCCGAGTGGCATAAAGCCCTCGGCAGCGCGTGCCAGAGCGACTTCAGCGTCTGCTCCGCCCAGGTATTGCCAGGTAGTCAGCGCGGCCAAGCCCGCAGGGATTTTCACGGCTCCGAGCGCCACGAAGGCGACGGCAATATAGGTGGGAATGACAATGGCGAGAGCGATGAATATCGCCTTGGGGACGTTGACGCGGGGGTTCTTGACCTCCTCGCCGGCCTGGGCGATTATCTCGTAGCCTTCGAAGGCCATGAACGTGAGCCCCATAGCGGTGAAGATGCCGGCGACGCCCATGGGGGCGAAACCTCTGAGGCTCGGTGCGAGTCCGGGAGTGTCGAGGTTGGAGAAATTGCTCATCAGCGTCGGCTCGTTGAATATGGTCCACATTCCCGCGAGCGCAAAGAACCAGATGATGAGGAGCTTGCCGGTAGTGACGATGAGGCCGGCCTTGCTGGTCTCGGAGGCGCCCCGGTAGTTGATGTAGATGAAGAAGAGAGCGATGGCGACGGCGAAGACCTTCTGGAAGGCGACCCCTTCGAGGCCGGGGATGGAGATGTTGAGGTGCTCGACGAGGAAGATCTCGAGATAGGCAGCAAAGCCCAGGGCATAGACGCTGCCGACTACAGCGTGTGCGAACCAGTCCATCCAGCCGGCCAGGAAGGCATTTGCACGCGGCAGGCCCTCCCTGACATAGAGGTATGCGCCGCCGGTGCTGGGGAGGGCGGAGGCCAGCTCCGCATAGACCATTCCGGTCAGCAGAGTGACAACACCATTGAGAGCGAAGGCCAGCAGTAGCGCCGGGCCGGCCTCATTCGCAGCCAGACCCGTAAGCACGAAGATGCCCGCCCCGATCATGCCCGCCACACCGACCATGGTGATGTCGAGGAGGCCAAGATCGCGGCTCAGTTCTGTTCGCGGCTCCTGCTGACGGGTCTGAGGCGTCTGTGTCATCTATTCTGTCTCGGGCGGGAAGCCCTTCTCTCCTGGAGGTGTTTGGTACTCCCGTGACGGTGACACGAAAAAAAACCGCGCGACGCCCGGGAGGTGGGTGCGTGGCTTGAGATAGGCGGTGTGGCGCTAGTCCCCGGCGAGGGCTCTGTCGAGGGCGTCGGCGAGTTCCTGTTCCGGCCGGACGCCGACAATCTCCTCAGACATCTCGCCGCTCTTGAATATGGCCAGATAGGGGATAGCGCGGATCTGGTACTGCTGCGCGAGCTTCTGGTTCTCGGCTTCATCAATGTTGATCCGTGCGATAATGACGCGACCTTTGTACTTCTCAGCAAGGCTGTCAAGCACCGGGTGCATCATCTGACAAGGACCGCACCACGGGGCCCAGAAATCTACGAGTGCAGGCTTATCAGCATCGAGAATCTCGCTCTGGAAATCTTCGCTTGTTACATCAATAGGCATTCAGTCGTCCTCCTCGGTTGTGTTGCGTCAACAGGTGAGCTGCGAGCATCCTGGCATAATGCCAGTTGGTCATTTGCGATGGGCTATTTGGTCAGAGCTCGGTCAATTGCGTCGGCCAGTTGCTCTTCCATGTCCGGGGACACGCCTGTCCAATCGCCGACGATCTCCCCGTCCTTGAATAGCAGAATACGCGGTATCCCCGTGATATTGTACTCGCGGGCCAGCGAGCGGTTCTCAGCAACGTCCATGTCAACGCGGGTCACGGCCAACTTACCCTCGTACTTCTCCGCCAAGCTCTCCAGAATCGGGTGCATCATCCGGCATGGCCCACACCATTCGGCCCAGAAATCAACCAGCACCGGCACCTCGGCTCCAAGGACGTTCGCATCGAAGTCCGCAGCAGTGACATCATGGGGTGTCCCATCTGCGAGCGATGGCGGCTGCTCATCCGGGGCCGAGCCGGCCTCGGCATCAGGTTCGGTGTCCGGCTCGGTCTCAGCCTTGGTTCCAGCAGGATCAGCAGCCGCTTGCCCTTCGCTCTGTGCATCAGGGGCGGCTATGGTCACCTCGGCATCGGGTGCCCTGTCGGCGGGCTGGGGCGCTCTGCAGCCGGCCAGCACCAGTGGAACTGCGACAATAGCGAGTATCGAGAGTATCGCCACCACAACCCCCACCCGCAGGCGCTTCTCGGTGCCTTCGCTGCTGCAAGTCATATAAACGCTCTCCTTCGGCCGGACATCATGCCCGCAAAAACTAATACTATCATGTTTGCGTCCGGCTCGCAACCTGAGCGCGTTCTACGGCCCTGTAATCTCGTAGGCGGCCTCGTACATGGCGACGACGTTCTCAGGCGGGCCGACGGACTGGATGTTGTGACACGGAGCGAGGATGTAGCCGCCGCCCGCACCAAGGATGGCGATGTTGTCCATGACCTCCTGGCGGACTTCTTCGATGGTCCCGAAGGGGAGCGTGTACTGGTTGTCCATGGCACCGTGAAAGACGAGCTTGTCCCCGAAATCCCTCTTCAGGCCTTCTCGTTCCATGCCCTGGCAGCGCCACTGGATCGGGTTCAGCACATCAATCCCGATTTCGATCATATCAGGGACAACATCGTGCACAGCGCCGTCACTGTGGTGAAAAACATAGGCTCCCGCGTCGTGCACGAGGTCCATCATGCGCTTCATTCTAGGCAATAGGAACTCGCGGATCTGGCCTGGCGAATAGAGCAGGCTCTCCTGGGAGCCGAGGTCCTCGGCCACGTAGCTGATCATCACCTGGCCGGGTATCTGCTCATAGATGCGCTCGGTGGCCTTGTAGCAGAGGTCGAAGAGCTTGTCGAGGCAGTAGTGGACGATGTCGGGCTTGAGTATGAGGTCCATGAAGGCCAGCTCCTCGCCGCGGAGGGCCTTGTAGGTGAGCAGTGGCTCGGAGCCGCCGCCCTGGATAGGCCGGTCGGGGTATTGCGCAGCCTGGTCCGGTATGTGGGCATACTCCCACCAGTCGGGGTCGGGCCAGCGGTAGTCAGCCTCGATCTCGCTGACGGTCTCATACTCGCCCAGAGGAGCGTTGCTGACCTCGTCGTACGAGCCGGTGCCGTAGTCCACCTTGCGGCTGCGGATGCCGAAATGGCTTTCCCCCTGGCGCAGTTCCGGGCCCACGTAGCGGCCTCCTACAGCGACGGGACGGTCAACGTGGAGACGCTTGAACGCCTCGTCGAGGTCCGACAGGCCCAGGTAGGCGAGCAGCTTCTCGGTAGCTTCCGGCGTGGCCCAGTAGTCAGTAGGGATACGATCGGGCTTCTCGCCCCGGAGCACAGCAAGCCAGCGTTCTCTCGATGTCATGGTCTCAGCGGCCATCTCGGAGGTTTCCTTTCTGGCGGCTTGACGGGGATCTGAACCGTAGCATCAGTTCGCCGGCGGCAGGCGAAGCCCTTCCTCCCGTGGCAGGAGATACCTGCGAACAGGGCGCGAGTTTGAATTGTCGGCACAGTCAGCACTCCGCGCGTAGGTGGGCCTGAGCTTGCTGCATTGCAGCAAGCTCAGGTGCGAATGAAGAACGCTAAGAGGACGCGCAGCGTCCTCCCGTTCTCCATTCGCAGCTTCCAGCCCGACTCCGTTCGCCGGTGCCTTGTTCGGTCCTGTAGAACGCGGGCTTATCGCGCGCCGCTTGCCTACAACTCAAACTCGCACCCTGCGGATATGCGCGGTTTTGCAATAGCCGGAACGTGGGAGTATAATCTGATATTCGAGGAATCCGTTCATTGCAGGCCACAATGACAGGAGCGTGGCTGATGGAAGCTATCGTTGCAATGCTGAGTGAGCTACATGATACGAGCCCCGTCCTGTACGCTGCTTTGACCGTAGGTGTCGTCGCGGTCTTCAGTTTACTGTTCGCCGTCGCAATGGACTTGCTCAGCCGGGCTGCCGGTTGGGACACTTCGGCGCAAAAACACACTCAATCAAGGGCAGGCGATTAGGTGGAATTCCCCGTCGCGCTGGTGCCGATTTCAAGCTGGGACACGCTGCTGGCCATCGGCTTTGTTGTGGGCGGCTGTGGCGGCTTCTGGGGGAGGGGTGGCGGCTGGATAATCATTCCGGCGCTGGCTGCGATGGGGGTTCCCATCAACGTCGCGGTGGGCACCAGTATCACCAATATCTTCGGCCACTCCATCGTCTCCACCTTCCGCCACTGGCGCTTCGGCAATTTGTCGGTGATGATAACGGCGATCATGATCCCTTCAAGGTCATTGGGCGTCGAGATCGGCACACGCATTGTCGAGTATCTGAAAGGGGCGGGCGAGGGGCGAATGGACCTCGTCATCAGCGTCCTGTACATAATCGTGCTGTTCGCCATGGCGGGCTTTATCTACAGAGACATCAGGCGCACTAAACGCAGAAGCAGGAGATCGGCGGATGCTGAAGAGGCCGCCGACAGAGAAGGCGATGAACAGGCGGGTGAGGACCGAGTCAGCTCCTCGCTATCGGCGCGGATGCAGAGCCTCAAACTGCGTCCGTGCGTATCGTGTGAAGTCTCCGGCATCAAATCCATATCGGTCTGGGCGATCGTGCTGGCCGGTATGGCGATGGGCCTGATTAGCGGACTGCTCGGTGTCGGCGGGGGTCTCATCGGCATGCCGATGCTGGTGTATCTGATTGGCTGCCCGACTCATGTTGCAGTGGGAACAAGCATGTTCTCGGCGATCGTTGCGGAGGCGTTCGGGGCTTTCAGGCACGCGATGTATGGGAATGTGGACCTGCTTATGGCGCTGTTTCTACTTGCCGGCGCCAGCGTAGGCGTGCAGATCGGTGCATTTGCCACGCGCTTCGCCACCGGGACGACGATACGTGGGCTCTTCGCAGCGATGGCGGTTGTGGCAGGCGTGTCGGTGGTGCTGAACTCCTACCTGCAATTGGACAGGGCCGCCCTCGTGATGGTCCTCGGAGGGGCGAGCGTAGTCTGCCTCATCGTCATCTACCTGCTGGTGGCAGGCACAAGGGCCGCCCGCCGTCAGATGCGGGGCAGCAACTCACCGTAGCCCGCAAGGCGGAGGGCGAGGCTGCCTGCGGCCAGAGCAAGTACCGCGGCCATCACGGTGACATCCACCCACGTCACCGGGAAACTGCGGAGTTCCGTGCTCTTTCCGGCCGCCATCAGGCCGCGC
>JAUWOG010000481.1 GCA_030612305.1 Armatimonadota bacterium
GCCAACGTCGGACATTCATCGTCAAGCTGGATAGTATGGCAATTGGGGGCAGCCCCCGGGTTGATTACCACACCGTGATTCAGCGGCAGCTTGCCGGTCAACATACTCGTGAACGAGGGCACCGTGCAGCAGAACGCCGACGTACAATCCGAGAACCGCGTCGCCTCAGCCGCCAGCGCATCAATGTTCGGGGTCGTCGGGCGCGGGTAGCCATAGCACCCCACATGATCCGCCCGCAGCATGTCCAGAGCGATCAGTATCAGCTTCCGGAACTTCCGCATGTCTATCTCTCCAATCCGACAGTATTCGGCTCGCCCCGACACAAGAGCTATCTGCGCACGATGGCGGCGCTCCAACCCTCGGCGATCCGCAGTTCGGTATAGGTCTTGCCCTCCACGGTTCTCAGCGGAGCCGCGAAATCCTCCACCTCGGCACCCTCGTCATTGAAGACATGGACCTCATGTTGCGAGTCATCGCCCCACCCGAACATGCCGCTGCGATTCGTCACAATCCGCTCCTCGCCGATGATATAGCCCTCATGCAGCTCCAGCGGCGTGATCGGGAACATATAGCTCGCGACCGTCGGATACTGCGGGATCACGCGCTGGCTGTACCAGTTATACACGCACCCGTAGTCGAGCGCCTTGACCATCCACCGGTACGCGTCCGTCCCGCTGCGCTCGGTGAGATGGTCTCCCAGAGCCACGGGACTGTACAGCAGTGTGCGCAGGCAGTTGCTGATGCTGCCGGTCTCGGTGAACGCCTGGTACTTGTGCCGCGCATGGGTTCGTGTCTGCGGCGTCCCATTAGTCACGAGCGGTCCGTGGGCCACGATGCGCTCGATCAGCTTGACCTGGAACGGCAGCGAAATCAGGCTGACGGAACTCTTCAGCCGCTTGATCTTCAACGTCGAGGGATCAATGTCGGCGCTGCAGCCGTCCCACGGCTCCCCGTAGTGGTACTTGTACTTGCTGTAGGCGATCTCATCCCAATAGACCGAAGCGGCACCGATCTTGTCTATGATGACATCAACATTCTTCGCAATGGCCGGCCCGAAGTCGTTGTCCAGAGTGGGATTGAATACCCTCATGTACTCCCTGCTGTAGATGCCCTGGTCGCCCGTGCTCCGCAGCCGCCGGTCGTCATAGTAGTCCTTTTCGGCACCGTCGCGCACATCCAGGAAGCAGTGGAAATACACGGAGAACTTGACCTCCGGGCACAGCCGCTTGATGCGTTCGCGCAGTTCGATGTACGCCGTGTGGTCAATCTCCTGAAAGGCTGTGCCGTGCGCGGAGCGGCCCTTATAGCGATATCCTATCGAGGCGCAGGCGATGTCCAGACCCTTGTTGCGCAGAAACTGCGTCAGCACCTCGTCACTCCAACTGTCAACAAGTGTGCCCGGGCTCAGAAACCCAAACTGCCACTTGAGCGTGAAGTTCGCGTCTCTGGCCCGGCGTGCCGCGTTGACGAAATCCCAGAAGTCCGGCTTCGCCGTCGGCACGATCATCCACTCGGCGGTGTACTCGCTGCCCGGCCTCAGCACGAGATTGCTGTCCGACAGACCCAGCACGCCGTCGAGACACGAATTCGTCACATGCACCTGGAACTCATCATTCAGCGGCAGCATCCCCAGGCCGGCCTGCTTCGTCGTCGCGAAGCCGGAGGCGTTACCGGAGTCGCTCGTGGTCAGGTTTCCCGATGAGGGGCTGATCCCCGCCAGCCACGCCCTCTCGAAGCGCTCGCCGAAGTCGCACGTGTGCCGCTGCATCACCGGCACATTATCCCGCGACAGGTTCTTGAAGGTGTCATAAACCACTATATGCTCGGCCTTCTTCTCGATGCGACGGGAGTGAGTGTAGAGGTCAGACGAGCCGGTGTACCACTTCCCGTCCGGAGATGAGAAGCGGCTCTCTATGACAAAGCGCTCGCCGGACACCTCCACCGCCAGCGTCGCCGCCTCAGTCTCCTCGACGGTGTAATCCGTCTTCAATTCCCGCCTCGGCGCAATGGTACTCAGCGGGCCGGTCGGAGCCGGCTTCTTCGGCGGCGGCGGAGGCGGCGGCGCCTTCACCCGCACCGCCAGGTCCCCCATTGCTATGTCACGCCCCGTGTCCGCGCCGGTGAGGACCTGAATCTGCAGCGCGTTGTCGCCCGCGACCAGCATATCAGTGACATCGAATTCCCACTCGTGCGCCTTGACGCCGCCCATCAGACTGTAGCCGCTGCTCCTGTCGCTGGCCGTGAAATCCGGCCCATACCAGATATTCATCTCACCCGTCGGTGCCATCGAGGTAGCTTCGAGGCCGACATTGCGCATCGAGCGCACCGGCCTGTTACTGAGCCGCGACGCCTCGACGGGCTTCCCATTCAGCGTCAGCTTCAGGCCCCTCGTCCAGCCGCTAGGCTTTGGACTGACAATCCGCGCCCGGAAAAAAAGATAAGCCGCCTTACCTGCCGCCACCTCCGGAGCCTTGAACGAGACCTCCTTGGCGCTCCCGGCCGGCAAGACCAATTCACTGGCAATCTCCATCACAGACGCCGCGACCGTTGCCTCCCCGGCCGCATTACCCAGCGCCATCGGCACCAGTCGCTGCCGCACGTGCCGCCAGGGCTGCGTCCCTATCGTGATCATCGTCTCCTGCGAGGCCTCCGCAGAGTCGCTGTCCGACACCGCCACTTCACAGGCCAGCGGCAGATTCGCCTGCGGACTCACCCCGAGCAGACTGAACGGTATCATCGCCTCCATCTGCCAGCCTTTGTTCGTGCGCAGCGCCACGTACCGAATCGCCGTCACGTCCAGCTCCGGCGGGTAGTGGCTGCACACCTCGGGCTTGATGTCCACCAGCGCATCCCCGGTCGTGCGGAAGTTGCCGGGGCTGAACGAAATCTGAAACTGGCCCTTCGCGAAGCTGGAGCGATCCGGCTCCGTGTCCGGTGCGAAGTCCAGGTAGAACTCGACGTGGTCGCCTTTCCACATCGCCCTTCCGCGCTCCGTCTGTCGCAGGTGGTCATCCGTGATGTCGAGGTACAGAAACAGCCCCTCGCGCCGCCATGCCATCTGTCCCGTGGCGCTGAGATCCTCCGGCCCGTCCCACAGCACCGGCTTATAGGTGGCATTCTCGCGCTTGTCAATAAGAAATGAGTTCGGAACGCCCACCCATTCTGCGGCGTTGCCATCCACAGCAATCGGCGGGTCGGGCTTCAGCGGGATTACATAAGAGAG
>JAUWOG010000694.1 GCA_030612305.1 Armatimonadota bacterium
GGACCTCTGATTCGATGCGCAACTGCCCTCCAGGCGCCCACGTGTATATCTTGATTCCCAGCCTGTGCGCGGCATCAACCAGCCTCCGCAGGCCTGCCGCGCCCCCCAGAAGCTCGGCGGTATCGAGCGAGTAGATGCTCGCGTTGCTCAGCCTACGATTCCCCAGCTTGGTGTACACTGACTCGAACGTGGTCATCCATATCCCCTTGAACCCGAGTTCCGCGATCTCGGGGAGATCCTCGATGCGCAATTCGAAGGTCTCGTCGGGGGTCTGCGGCATCTTGCACATGGGCATGTATTCGGGGTCCACGATGCCGAACTCCGCGCGGGCCTGCCGCTCCAGACAGTCAAACACCTTCGTGTATTCATCCACGCACTCAAGCCCGCTGCAGCCCTCGTCATCGCAGAACATGATCTGTCGGAATGGCGTTGAGCCCTCATTCCTCAATTCCTGCTGCATGATATCGTAAGTGCGCAGCAGCGAGCTGTCAGTGCGCTTCTCCTCCCACGAAATCGCGGGGCATACGCTCTCGTACACGTCGTAGAGCATCCCATCGCTCGCGCACTGGAAGCGAAACCACGGTGTGGCGACAAAGGTCCACCGCCGATAGCCGCGAAATGCCTCGTCCGCCGTCGCCAGTCTCCCCGGCTGCACGTACTTGCCGACGATGTCGCCACCGATCTCCCAGGTTGCCAGGTCGAGGATCTCATCGAGCTTCCTGCTCTCAGACTGGAACTCATAGCGGTACGCAAAGCCCACATACTCGCGATCCCGAACCGTTTGCTTACGCGGCTCGAATATCCACGTGAGGCTGTCGGCCCCTTCGCCGCTCTTCGGTATCAGCTTGCAGCGCAGCACGATTGCCTCCCCGTCCTGCTCGACGGACTCAAGCCGGCACGAGGCGTAGGCAGTGCCGTCAGTGACCTTGAAGACCGGATGCGCTGCGAATTCCGGTGACCGCAGCCAGTGGTCATTGACCTTAGCGTGGGTCAAACCTGCAACCTCGCCGTCAGGCGCTTTGATCGTCAGTTTCACCCCGTTATCAAAGGTGATTCGCACGCCGCTTTCGTAGCGTGTGAAGCTCGCCTGCGCGGTTGCGCCAAACGTTGCGGCAAGCAGGACTGCTATCATCGAGACCACTCTCATCCTTGCTCTCATTACTTGGGCTCCTTCCGGTTCTTCCTGAAGTATGGATAGGGCCCTTCATCGGTGACACACATGTCGTCACAGTACAGCTTCGCCGGGGCGGGCCACTCACGCACCCAGAACTCGATGCGCCCCTTCTCCACATACTCCGGCACCGCGATGACGGCCTCCCACAGCTCCCAGTCCCAAGTCCCGCTCTTATGCGTTGCATGCGCCGGGTCGTGCAGCAGCGGATGTGTCCAGCGGATTACAGGCTTCTCCTGATTCGGATAGATGTATGTCGCGATGAACTTGATGTGCAGAGTCATCACGTTCTCCGCCTTCACCCAGCAGCGCACGCGGTAAAGGTGGTATTCCTCGACCGGAAAATCAGCCGTCTTGAAGCCGATCGCCCAGTGGCCTCCCGAGAAGCGCGCAGCTTCTTCCCAGACGGCGTAGTCCCAGCGGTCCTCTGCGGCAATCGTCGGGAATGTAGGCGCCGCCCCCGAGTACATTATCGAGTGCTCCCCCGATTTGGCGATGTCCGACATGCCAAACTCCGCCGCGCCTCCACCAACATGCCAATCTGCCGGATAGTCCGACGGCTTCGGCACGCCCCAATCATCCGGAATCCTGTCCCCGTCAGCGTCCACCTCCAGTCCCGGATTCGCAACCAGGTTCACCTCTTCGCCCAGCGCCGGCGTCAGTATTCCCAGGCACAGGGCCACAACGAGTACGACACCAGCAGGAACTTCTCTCATCGCAATCACTTCCTTATCCGGATTATCTGGCGGGACACGTCGCGTCTTAGTTCGCCGCGGCCTGCCACGCAT
>JAUWOG010000150.1 GCA_030612305.1 Armatimonadota bacterium
CGGCCCGGCGGGGCCTAATACGCAGTAGCCGGCCCACCGCCGTTGCCGTGTGCCGTCCGCCGTCGCCCTTGTAGGGCGCGGACCTGTGCCGCGCCGGCCGTTTGCCGTATGCCGTCGCCTCAATCCACAACCTGTAGGCCGATCCCGCCCCTGGGCGGGACCAGCTCGGCGCCGTGCGCCGTAATGGAGGGGCCTGTCGCAGCACTGCACCCACATCGTGGGTGCAGTGCCACAGGCTGGCCCAATCACTCTCCCGCCGATCCGCACCAACACCAACCAAGAGGACAACACCATGAGCACGCCCCTGACGAGGGACACACTGAAGGGAATATGGGTGGCGGCTCCGCTGGCATGGGATGAGCACTACCGCCTTGACGAGGGCATATTCCGCGAGACTCTGCGGCGTCTCATAGCAGCCCAAGCGCACGGGCTCTACACATTCGGCAGCACCGGCGAGCTCCACGCGGTTGATGATGACGAGTTCTGCCGGATAACAGACATATTCCTGGATGAAGTCGGCCCGAGCGGCATTCCGACGCAGATCGGCTGCCACGGCACCGCCACACACCAGGTCGTGCGGAAACTGAAGTATGCGGAGCAGGCCGGGGCAGATGCCGGCCAGGTCGCCCTGCCCTTCTGGATGGAGTTGACGCCTCAGGAGATTATCAAATTCTGGGCGGACATCTCCGCAGCCGTGCCCGACTTCCCCCTCACTTCATACAACTCCGGCCGGACCAAGGTGCAACTCACCGCCGAGCAGTACCGCGACATCCTCCACGTCGCGCCCAACCTTATCGGTATCAAGTGGCCCGGCGAGGTGGACCTCGAAACCTTCCCCCGAATCGCCCAGATGACGCCGGAGCTGGCGCATTTCGTCGGCGAGATGTACCTCGTGGAGGCGATGAAGCTGGGCGTCTCATGTGGGAACTACAATGCGTCGGCGCTGTGGCAGCCGGAGCTGACGATGAAGATGTTCGACCTCGCCGAAGCGGGTGAGTGGGCCGAAGCCGAGGAGATCGCAAGTGGCTTCGGAGAGGTCATCAAGTACGCGGTCACGGCGTGCGAAGAGCTCGGCCTGGGGATAATGGACCCGGTGATTGACAAGGGCCTCATGGCGGCCACAGGCATCCTGCCGTGCCACCAACGGACGCGAGCGCCGTACATCGGATGGCCGGACGAGGGCGTGGCTCAGATGCGCGCGCGGCTGAAGGCGCAGTTCCCCTGGTTCATACCGGAATGACGGGCGTCAGTCGCCGGCTGGCTGCGAGGACGTGTCAGCGAGTACGCGGGCGACCACCTCGGAGATCTCCTGGACGCGGCATGGCTTCTGGATGAAGGCCCTAACGCCTTCATCAAGCATGGCCTGGGCGCGCGCGTCACGCCCGTAGCCGCTGGCGAGAATGACCTTGACGTCGGGGTCTATCTGCTGCACGGCCTTGAAGCAGTCGCGACCACCCATCTCGGGCATGATCATGTCGAGCACGATGAGGTCAACTTGCTCGTGGTGGTCCCGGAAGTACTCGACCGCCTCTTTGCCGTTCTCTGCGGTGGTCACATCATAGCCGAGAGTGCGCAGCATCGCAGAGACGACCTGTCGCACGACGCTCTCATCGTCCACAAGGAGGATGCGGCCTCTTCCTGAGACCGGACGCTGTTCATCGCCAACGAATTGCTCGACGACTTCTGCTTCAGCCAGCGGCAGGTGGACGCTGAAGACGGAGCCGCTATTGAGTTCGCTGTGAACCTCGACGAAGCCGCCATGATTCTCAACAATGCCATGCACGGTGGCCAGGCCCATGCCAGTGCCTTCGCCCTCGGGCTTCGTCGTAAAGAAGGGCTCGAAGATGTGCTGCTTGACCTCGTCGGTCATTCCACATCCGGTATCCGAAACTGAGACGCAGACGTAACGACCGGGTATGGCGCCGGCAAGCTTCTTGGCGTCTTCGTCGTCGAGGATAACGGTCTGCGTAGCGATGGTCAATTCGCCGCCGTCAGGCATGGCATCGCGCGCGTTGAATGCCAGGTTGATGAAGACCTGCTCAATCTGGGTCGGATCGCCCATGATGACGGAGGCCGTCGTGTCGAGCTTCATCGTGATGCGGACGTCGGGGTCAATGGTGCGGCTGAACAGGGAAATGGCCTCTTGAATGGTTTCGTGGATGTAGAGGCCGACAAATTGGTGCTCGCCTCTGCGCGCAAAGCCCAGCAACTGCTTGGTCAGGTCGGCCGCCCTATCGGCCGCCTCCTCGATGGTCTCGGCGGCATTGTAAACATCAGTGCCGGGCTCCGAATGCACCCTCAGCATATCGGCAGAGCCGATGATGCCAGTCAGCAGGTTGTTGAAGTCGTGTGCGATGCCCCCCGCCAACCGCTCCATGGCGTCCATCTTGGCAGACTGCTGCAACTGTGCCTGGATGCGCTCCCGCTCCTCCTGGGCCCTCCTCCGCTCCGTGATGTCGCGGGCTACGCTGAGAATCACCTGCCGGCCCGCCAGCTCCATCGTGCGTGCATTCACCTCCACGGGTAGAACTGAGCCGTCGCTGCACACGTATTCCGACTCGAAGACGGCGTAGCCATCTCGCCGCACCGTCGCGAGCCCTTCCGCAACGCCCGCTGCGAATTGTGGCGTATCAAGGTCGCTGGGCATCATGCGCAGGAGGTGATCGCGGGCGTAGCCGAGCCGGTCGCAGGCTATGCGGTTGACTTCGAGGAACTTGCCGTCGAGGTTGCAGATGAAGATCGGGTCAGCGCTGTTCTCGAAGAGATTCTCGAACCGCTGTTCGCTCTCCCGCTGGCTGCGGAGAACTATGGATGTGAGCAGCCCACCCACCAGACAGGCCATCAGGAACGTGCTTCTCATGAATAGGGCGTGAATCGGCATGTCGAAGATGACGAAGTCGAGGAGCGGCTTTCCGTCCGGATTGAAGGCGACGTAGTTGACAATGCCGTCGGCTATCCAGAACAGCATCCCGAAGAGCACAGAGGCCCCAACTAGATAAGTTGCGTTCACCTTCGCCGCTTTCGGTTTCAATGAAGACAATCTCCTCCTGTGGACCGGATACCACACGAGTCCGCTTTCAACTCCAAACGCACGCTCAACTCGTCCTCCCAGCCATTGACACCGTGATGCTGACGGCGCAGCCAGGCAGCGCCGCTGGCGCTGTTACTGTATCACTTCTGTGGTCGCAAGGCAAATCCATCACGAACCGACTTGTGAGTGGGTGGGACGCGGCGTGGTTGTCCTACAAGGCGTCAACTATCTTCTCCAGCGCTGCCAGACCCTTCTCCTCGGCTGCGGCCACTTCGCGGAGCATGGCGGCGGCCCCCGCGTCACAGAGCCGTTCATCATCGTCTGCCGAGGGCAGCTTGAATGGGTGCATATCGGAGACCGCCTTCAGCCTGTCACGTACGAGCAGGTAGTGCGCTGTCGCCTCGTCGAAGAGATCATCGGCTGCACCGGCGAGACGCTTCTTCGCTTCAGCAAGGAACTCCACTCCCCGCTGGCGGCACTCCGACCACACCGCCCCGTTGTAGCCCTGACCGAAGCGGCTTGCACGGCCCTCCTCCAGCGCCTCCGCCCACACGATGAAGGCCGCCGGCCCTGTCTGATACCCCGGATACGTGAGCCCCTCAGGATCCTCGGCATGTCTCAAAGCGGCGGAGAATGCGTCCCTTACGATCTTCTCGTCTGACGCCCCATCACACATCTCCACTTTGCCGATGAACAGGAACCCGATCTCAGTGTCGCCGAGTTCCTGCCAGGCCTTCGGGCCCCCGGGGTCGTCCTCCATCATGTCACGGTAGTAGTAGCCGGTTTCATCATAGCCATGTACAGTATAGTACTCTGGGACATCCAGCTCCCAGCCGTAGCACGGAATCTCGTCATCAATCCATCCCCGCACCGCATCCCAGGCCACCTTCTGCAGATCGGCGAAGTCGGGGGCCTCCTTGGCCGCGGACAGACTGTCAACATCATAGCCCAGGTTCGGCCCCAGCGCGAGGACCAGATGTTCGCATCGCCATGCCGTCGGCCCGCTCGGGCAGACCTCCTCGTGCATGTTGGTGATGAACGCATGGCCGGTGCCGCCGTACAGCCACGGCATCGTGATATCGGAGCCCAGATACTCCAGGCACCCCTTGATGCAGCCGAGATGGCTCACCCATGCCGGAACGTAACGCAAACCCTCGAGTTGCCGTACCATCCCTCCCACACCCCTTCTCCAGACCCGCACCTCGTGTGGCGCTTCACTCCGGTTCGCTTCCGCCAGCCGCCGGCAGACGAGCCGCGTATCGAGCAACTTGCCGCTATCTATATTCAACCACAGGACAGCGCTTTCCTCCCCCTCGACAAAGAAAACAAGCCTCTCCGACCACGCCCGCTACCACTCTATGCGGCTCAGTTCCTCCCGCGTCATATCAGCAGATGTCGTCTTCCACTGGCGGGAAGCCGGCCTCTTTCCACACCTTGCGGGCATAGGCGATAGCCTCAGGCGTCGGTTTGACGTTGCCGGTGACACTCGGCCAGGGGTCCGTCTCGCGTTTCGTCTCCGGATTCGGGCTCCAGTCATCATCCCGGTACTTGTCGCGCATGGCCTTGTCGCGGAAGTCGGGGACCTCGTAGTTATTCGCCGAGTCGAGAGCCGAGCGGTAGGCCTGGATCCCCACTATGGACATGGCTACGCCGCGATACACGTCGAGATACGGCGGCTCGCCGGTGCGAATAGCCTCCGCGAAATGATATGTGGTGAAGAAGTCGCCGCCACCGTGACCGGCCTTCTCTGCCTCTTCGCCGTGCACCGGCCAGTTAGGCTTGTAGATGGATTCGACCGGCTCGGCCTTCGGCTCGTTGAACTGGTGTTTCACCAGCCGCACCATGCCATGGTCACCGTGGCGGAGGTTCTCCATCTGGCCCTTTCCACCATGAATGCGCACCCAGACGCTGTGCCCCTGAAGACCCCCCTGGAGCAGCTTGGCCACTGCTCCATTGTCCATGCGGACCGCGATCATCGAAGCCAGATCCCCCGTCCTGATGTTGTACTTCCTCACCTCGGGAGTATCCGGACGCGCCATCATGAAGCCGTTGACTGACACGGGCCGCGTATCGGTAATGAACACGATCGGCGCCAGCGCGTGCGTGCAGTAGTAGGTGCGCGGCATCCAGTTGCGCCAGTGCTTGAAGCTGTTGGTCAGCCGCAGGGCCCAGTCCCGCTCCCCCGGATGAACGTACTCACCTTCGCCATACTCGAATTCGCCGATCGCGCCCTCCTGGTACAGCCGCCGCATCTCCTGGTTGAACAGCATATAGGGATAGTTCTCGGCGAACATATACGTCTTGCCGGTCTGCTCGACGGTTTCGACCAACTCCACGCCCTGCCCCAGCGTAAGACATGCCGAAGTCTCCGACATCACGTGCTTATCGGCCTTGAGCGCCTTGACTGCAAACGGCGCATGCTCGTGGAAGTAGTTGGCGAGAATCACCGCGTCCATGTCGTGCTCGAGGAAGTGGTCATAGTCGGTATATGTGGCGACACCCAAATCCTTGCCGAGTTCATTGAGCTTCTCTTCCCAGGTGTCGCAGAGCGCGACTAACTCCATGCCGACGAGCGGCCCTGCACCTCGCGCGAATCCCTGACCGCGTCCCACACCGATGACTCCTACCTTGATTGTGTCCATGATCCTCACTCTTTCTCAGCGGGCTTACCAACGCTCGATCTGTTGCCTCGCCGTTGCTGTTGCCGTTGTAGGGTCCCGCGTATACGCGGGATGCCGCGCCGGCCTTTGCCTTTGCCGTCCGCCGTCCGTCGTTGGGGGGGCCGGATGGCTTTGCCATTCGGCCCACAGCCTTTGCCTTATGCTTCTGCCGTATGTCGTTGTAGGGGCGCAAAGCTTGCGCCCTTGTATCGCGTGGCCCTGGAAAGGATGGGTGGCTCGGCCTGAGCTTCGCGTCGTTTGCGGAGCTCAGGTGGGAATTGGGCAAGCTATGCTTGTCCAATTCCCAGCTTCCAGCCCGAGGATGTCGTTCATTTATGCCTTTTGCCGTTCGCTGTCGCCGTTTGCCGTTGTCGTCGCGGTCCGCCGTTGCCTTTCACAGGGACCGGCAACCACCTCGCCACGCCACCATTTCCTTGCACGGGCAGCTTCACCTTTCCCCGCAGGCCCTCTATTCGCGCTCCCTCCCATGATCCAAACGAAAGGGGCCTGCGAACAGGCCAAAGAAAGGGGCCTGCCATCATAGCAGGCCCCAGAGATTCT
>JAUWOG010000322.1 GCA_030612305.1 Armatimonadota bacterium
CGGCCCGGCCCGGTTGCGACGGCGTTCTTGGGGTTCGTGGAGGGCGACGCAGAGGCCGCGGAGGCGGCCCGGCAGATGCTGCTACGGGCCGACCCCGATGGCTATCACTGTGCGTGCGGTGCAGGCGGGCCGATGCAGGTGTACGCCGAGGCGTATGACATGCTGATCGACTACCCGGGCCTGCCGGAGACGGATCACGGTATCATCCGCGGGAAGTTGGCGAGAGCATGTGAGCGGATGTAGCTGTCGGGGCTTCATAGCGGGCCCGGTCAAAACGCCGGGAACCAGCGCGTGCGCGGGCTATCGGGACTGGGTACGGCGGCGCTGGTGCTTCGAGGATACAAGGACGCTGCCCACACGCCGCAGGAGTGGCTGCAGAGGGCCCTTGACGGCATTTGCCAGGAGGACAACCTGCGGTTCTTCCGCCCCGACGGGATGTTCATAGAGGGCCCGGGCTATGCCTCGTTCACGATGTCGCTGATGATGACATTCGCCCGCTACTATCAGAGGAACTGCGGCAAATGGCTGTTTGATGAGCCGGCATTGCGCAATGCACTGCAGTACCTGGTGTACATCACGCAGCCCGACGGCCGCTGCGCGGGATTGGGCACGACCAACTACATCAGCATAGTCCATGCGGTGCGACCGGCTATCGGGGCTGGCGCGATTGAGGACCAGGAGTTCTACCGCTGGGCGATAGATGAGTGGAGTAACGTCGGGTCAGGGACCTGGCGCGACATGATAATGTTCGATGACACCGTGAAGCCGTCAAAGCGCGGCTTCGACCCTACGCGCTTCTTCCCCGTGTCGCAGGAGGCGCACCTGCGCAGCGCATGGTCGCGCGGGGCCGTCTGCATGTGGTTGAAGGGCAAGGACCCGTGGCTGGCAAAGACGTATGGGGTCTATAGCCACGGGGATGTCGGGAGCTTCTCGCTTCACGCCTACGGCGAGCTGCTGGCTGTTGATGCCGGCTACGACCACTGGGTCAGCCGCGAGCTGTATGTGCCGGAACTGCACAACTGCCTACTGGTGGATGGCAAGGGGCCGGTGAATGAGACGCCGGGGTTGCTGAGGAACCCGCTGGCGGCGTCGTTCGTCGAGGCCGCAGATATCACCGCTGCCTACGAGGGAGTCGAGCACACGCGCACCGTCATGTTTCCCGACAAGCGCTACTTCATCATCACCGATGACATCGCCAGCGCCGAGGAGAAGACGTACCAGTGGCAGCTTCACAGTCCGGTGACGCGCGACAGAGCCGAGATCAGCATTGAGGGCAACAGGACTTCGTGGACCGGATACGACCCGACCGCGGACATAGTCGGGGAGGTGACGCTTGATACGGTCTTCGCCGGGCCGGTGAGTGTGAAGCCGATGGAGAAGTCGCGCTGGCAGCCGTTCAGCGCGGACCCGAAGACCGGCTCCTACGACAACTGGGCTGTCATCGCCGAGCGGCGGGCGAGCAGTTGCCGCTACCTCGTGGTTCTCTATCCGCATCCGACCACAGGGGCGCCGCCGGAGATACAGACACCACAGATTGACGGTGGGCTGTGCGCAACCATCAGGGCGCGCGATCACCGCGACATCGCCATTGCGTGTGAGGGGAAGGGCTCGGCTTCGTTCGAGAAGTTGGCCACGACGTGCCGGACGGCGATGGTGCGGGAAGCGGCCGGTCACATCCTGTGGGCATACGCGAATGGTCCGGGATGGGTCGAGTATGACGGCAAGCTGGTAGTGGAGCTTGGAGAGGGCGGCCCGTGTGCGGTGGCGGTCAAGTTCGACAGTGGCGGGCCCTCGCGCCTGTACTTCACAGGTGAAGAGTCGGGCCCACGTATCACCATCCCAGTGCGCTCCGACCAGACGAAGGCCCTTCGCCGCGATGCGACCGGACGCTGGCAGGACGTGGCGGTGAGTATCGAGGGGGGCCTGCTCAGTTTCCTGGCGACGGATGCCGCGCAACGCGGGACGTTGGTGCTCCTGGGCTCGCGGGAGAAGCTCGCGCTCGACGATGAGACCGCGCCGGAAATCGCGGGAGTTGAGATCAATGGTGAGGCACAGGCCGCGGCGGAGCAGATAGACCTGGGCCGCGTCAGCGAAGCCCCGGGGACGCTGGCGGTCGAGTTCGTGGAAAACGAGAGCGCACTGGACCTGGCATCATTGGCGGTGACGGGCAACGGCTTCCCGCTGCAGGCGAGCGCGCAGACGAAGCTGAGTGACGACGGTCGCCGGCTGCGTGTTGTCGTGGACCTGGCCGAGCTTGCCGGCAGGAGGGAGTATGAGGTGACCGTGAGCGTCAGGGACCTCGCCCCCGAGGGCCACGTGGCGGCCTTTACGCTGGAGTTCTCCACGGCACCGCTGCTAGCTGATGCGGGCTTCGAGATCGGGTCGCCGCGCCCTCGGAACTGGAGCACCGGGGCATGGTCATCTAACGAGAAGACTAAGTACGAGATCCGCACGGTGGGGGAGAAGCCCTGCTCCGGCAAACGCTGCCTCCTGATGCAAGGCATCGCCGGCCAACTGAATTTGTGCGCCTCTCAGACCGTCAAGCTTGAGGCCGGCGCGAGCTATGTGTTTTCTGGCTATCGGCGCGGCGATGCAAGATCGCACTGTTCCATGCTGTCCGATGGCGGGAAGACGGAGTACCTGAGCTCGCCGGTGTGGCCGCCCTCCGATGAGTGGGCGCCGTTTTCGTGGGAGTTCAAGGTCACCAAGCCCGCGAGGAGCTTCATGGTCGTGGTGCGCCACGGTTCTGTTTGCAGTGCGTACTTTGATGACCTGAGCCTGGAGCAGAAATGAGCGGGGCGGCGTCGCGCGGGCACATCGCAGCGCGGCCCCCCGTGTCACGTTTGATACGCAAGGCCACAATACACACGCAAGTTGGATGGAGGTGGGCTCATGCGACAGTTGAGGTTGACACTGGTGGCGCTGATCCTGAGTACGGCGGTCTTTGCCCAGGGCGGGCTGCTGCCCAACGGTTCCTTCGAGGAGGGGGCCGATACGGCAACGGGCTGGGAACTCAGCGGCAGGCCCGGAGAGTGGGCCGAGGGCGGCCTGACAGGTGACCGCTGCGTGGCGGTGACGGGCGACGGCAGTACCTCGAACTCCTGGCTGACGAGGGAGGTGCGGTTCGAGCCGGGCCAGACCGCCGCGAGCATCTGCGGGAATCGAGGCGTCACCACATATTACTGACGACCCATAGTTCGATGGAGGAGGTCCTACGTGAAGATGAATCTGGAACAACTCATCGAAGAACATGCCCAAAGTATGGCTGAACAGATGCACGAGATCACCGGCTTTGCTGAATCAGAAGAAGACGTTCGGCACGAAGTCAACAAGCTCATTGACGAGTTCATCAGCAAAGCGGGCATCGAGGTCCGCGGCCGGCATGAATATGGCCTGGCCGGTGGCCGTGTCGATTCCAAGTACGGCGGGGTCATCATCGAGTACAAAGATCCACACGGTCCTGACAGAATAACCGAAGACGCTGAAGCACCGGGAAACCGCAAGGTGGTCAAGCAGATTCAGAAACGCTTTCGGGATTTCCACACGGCCGAAAACGTTGAACCCGACCGCATCTTTGCGGCAGGCTGTGATGGCGATACACTCCTTTTTGTCCGACATCGTGGCGGAAAGTATGAGGTGGAAGACCCCCAGCCAGTTACGGAGCACACCGTTGAACGCCTGCTGCGGGCAATACTATCACTCGGTGCCCGGGGCATGTCGTTCACGCCGGAACACCTCGCCGGCAACTTTGGTGCAGACAGCAAACTGGCACAGGAAGGCATCCGCGAGATATACGGCGTCGTTACTGAAACCGACGACCCAAAGGCGGTTACGTTCTTCAACCAGTGGCGAATCCTGTTCAGTGAGGTCTGCGGCTACGACGTCGAGGGACGCAGCGCCAAGATCGAGAAGCTCGGGGCACACTATGGCGTGCCGAATGCGAAGCCTGCTGAACTGCTCTTCTCAGTTCACACATACTACGCCATCTTCATGAAATTCCTGGCCGCAGAGATCGTCTCGTCGTTTTCCCCTCTCGGTCTATCGGTGATCAAGCAATGTGTGCAAGCGCCAAGCGCCGCAGCTCTCCTCAGCGAGATGGAGAAGCTCGAGCAGGGCGGGATATGGACACAGGTGGGTATCACCAACTTCCTCGAGGGCGATCTATTTTCATGGTATCTCTCCGCCTGGGACGACCGAATGGCGGGTGTCGTCCGAAGAATCGTTCGGGCACTTGACCAATTCGATCCTACTACTCTCAGTGTTGAACCTGCCGAAAGCCGCGACCTTCTGAAGAAGCTTTACCAGAACCTGTTTCCGAAATCCGTTCGCCACGATCTGGGAGAATACTACACGCCCGACTGGCTCGCCGAGCACGTGCTCGACG
>JAUWOG010000305.1 GCA_030612305.1 Armatimonadota bacterium
GGCAGCGACGGCGGACGGCAACGGCGGACGGCAACGGCCATAGGCGTCCGCCCAAGGCCGACCTACGCGTCTGGTGCGGGGGGCTTGCGGTGGCGCAGTCCGTAGCTGATTGCCTTCGTCGGGCAGCCCTGCACGCACTCCCCGCACATCAGGCAGTCTGTCGTATCCGGCACCGTGTAGGCTATGCAGTCGCGCGGGTACTTGCCGCAGTCATCGCACAGGCCCTTCGCGCGACGCAGGCGGAAGATGCTGATCTTATTGAAGATGCCCAGTAGCGCTCCCAGCGGGCACAGGTAGCGGCAGAAGAATCGCGTCACCAACAGCCCGCCGACAATGGCGACGAGCAGAACTCCGAAGGTGATGTGGTACGGGCCGCCGCCCAGATCCCATGCGACTCTCACGGCTTCGAGGTTCCAGAGAGACGGCGAGCGGGTCACGTATTCATAGGGCCGCGCCCATTGGAGATTGTGCGTGAAGATGAGAGCGATGACAACAATGAGCGCCGCATACTTCAGGTACTTCAGATACCTGTCCACGCGGCCGAAGCGGGGCTGCCGCGTCGCTGCGGGCTTCGGCACGCGTCCGAGTGCGTCCTGCACCAGGCCCATCGGGCAAGCCCAGCCGCAGAATACGCGCCCCGAGAATATCGCCGACAGGGCTATCAGGCCGATGAACCAGGGCTGCAGGTAGCGGCCCGGGCAGTCGGTGGAGGGGCATGACTGGCAGGACACAAAGGGTATGCCATACGGACATCGCAGCCAGCCGAAGGCAAGCCACGTCCCGGCGACGCCGAGAAACGCGATCTGGCAGAGCCGTCGCCATATCGTTATCGGCTGCATCCTACATCGCCCCCTGGTCGAGGATTTCCTGCGCCCGCGCGGCCTCTGGCGAGTCCGGATACAGTGCGAGCACGCGGTTGAAGTGGCGCCTCGCCGGCTCGGGCCGGTTCGTCTTCAGCAGACACATCCCGACCTTGAACTCGGCCTCCGCCATGAACGGCGCGTTCTTCTTGCCGGAGGGGTCAGTGACCGTGAGTACCTTCATGTACTCGAGGAGGCACTGGTCATCTGCAAAGAGGCCGGCGCGGTAGAACTCCTCGGCGATATTGAAGCGCTTGTGTGGCGAGGTCTTCGCAGGCTTGAGTTGCAGGGGAGCTGGTCCGGAGAGGAGCACCCGCAGGCGCGGTCGTTCGGCTGAGTTCTGATTGCCGGGCACTGCAAGCCGTTCCAGGGCGGTGGTCGCCAGCTTCCCCCATTTGCTCTCGGGCCAGTACGCCTGGCACATCATCCACTGCATACCTGCGGCGGTCTGGGAACCCATCTTCTTGCAGAACAGGCCGGCTCTGTATCTTGCCTGTGCGGCGAGCTTGCCAGGCTTGCCATAGACGCCGTGGGAGATCTTCATCATTTCCTTGAAAGCGTAGAGAGGCAGGTCGTGGCCTGCAAGCATCATCCCGTACGACATCCCGCGCTGCTGATAGGTATCGTAGCTGAGCTCCCAGGGCGGGGATTCGACATGCCAATCGGAGCGCCGCTCGACTGGGTCATCTTGCCCGCTGCTCATATCGAGCGCTGTGGCAGCGGCCTGGCCCCATTGGTCATCGGGGAGTTCCGCTGCCAGTGTCTCCCACTGGTGCCGGGCAGTCCCCGGCTTGCCACGGAGGTAGTCACAGAGGGCGACGCGGAAACGGGCCGCCGGCATGTACGAACTCGGGTAGTTCAGCGTCAGGATCTTGAGGTACTCCCGCGTCGCGGCCACATACTCGCCTGCCGCCAGCGACATCTCGGCAGTGGCAAACCAGCGCTTGCCGCACTTGGTCGGGTCCGCTTCGAGGATGCGGATGTCCTCGGCGGGGAAGGCCTGCAGCCATCGCCGGTGCGTTTGGCTGAGGCTGATCTTGTCGGGGAGGTCGTGGAGGGCCTCCTGCGCCAGCCGCACGAAGTGCTGCTCGGGCAGCCGCTCGACGCCCGGCACCGGCTTGCCGACATGGAGTACCGTACTCAGCCACTCCACTCGCCTCCGGTGCGGGAAGTCCCGTATCAGTCTCTCCCACAACATCCGCGCCACGTCCGGTTTGCCCAGCTCCCGGGCACATTCCCCGGCCAGGTAGAGCGCGCGCGCATCGGCGTGGCTCGTGCCGAAGACGTTGAACAATACGAAGCACCGTCGCAACGCAGCGCCATAGGCCGCGTCGTCATACAGCATCTGCGCGAGGTGGAATTGCCACCCGGGCATGTCCTTGGGCGTGAAGACCTCCAGCAGCGCCTCGTACTGCTGCGCTTCGGGCGACTCGATCGGCAGGTAGCCGTGTGCGGCGAAGATGCGCTGCCCCTCCTCGCTCACCAGGCCGTCCACGAAGGCGTTGGCGAGCTGCGGATTGCGGCCCCCGGCCAGGACGCCTGCAGACTGCGGCGGCACTGCACGGCAGGATTTCATCGCGTCATGGTACTTCGGCCCGATCGGGACAAACTCCACCTTCCCCTGCAACTCCGGCCAACTCGTAGTCGAGCGTGGCACGATGGCGGCATCCGCCCGCCCGTCAAGGATCGGGTCACACAGCTTGCGACCGCACTTCATATACGCGGTCATGTTGTTGAGCCATCTCTCAGCGAGGCCGGGATCGAACTTCGCATCAGCCATCGCCATCAGATGCGACGGGCATTTGCCGCGCGGTCGCATCGCAAACGGCGCGTATGCCGTCCTCACCCCCGGTCGGCCCAGGTCCTTGAGGTCCCGGATACTTGCCGGATTGCCCGCCGGTGTGATGATGACGAAGGGGTCCACCGCGAAGAGCACCGGGCCTCGGGCCAGCTTGTCGCGCTGTCGCAGCGCTATCCATCCGGGGCCGCTGCGACCGACCAGCACGTCCGCCGATGCATCCCTGCTCGCGGCTAGTTCCAGAAGATACTGCACCGGGGCAGCAGTGTAGCGCACGCGGCAATGATGCTCCCGCTCAAACGCGCGCGTGTAGTCGCTGAGGCTCTCGTAGTTGCCCCCGCATGACCAGACGACCAGGGCCGGCTTCCATGGCGCCCACCACGCAACGCCGTGCGCCACGATTAGCGCGACGGTGGCGAGGATGATTGTGGTGTCTATGGTCGCTATTCTGCGTTGTGACATTCAGGTCTTCCCGGCGGCTCAACTCAACGCGGCGATCGTCGCCGCCATCTTGTCTATCTCTTCATTGCCTGCCAGCACGCCGATTTCCAGTTCGTAGCTGCGCGTCTCGCCCGGCTCGAGCACTATCAGTCTGCCCTCGTCGCGGTCTTTCGTCCGCCCCTCGACAAGGCAGTTCGCAGGCTCCAGGCCCGTCACATACGTCCCCTCTCCCGGCATCTTCCACTGGATGAAGTACGGCATCTGCTGCTTGTTGAACTTGAGGTAGGCGCCGAAGCCCTGACCAGCGGCGAAATCCCGATTCGCCAGACCCACCCATGTGTTGTCCTCGGCATCAGTAGCCAGATCGTGGTAATAGACCCATTCCTCGACACCCGGGATCGGAGCCGGGAACTGCGCCCAGGTATCGAAATGCGCGGCGGCGGCCTCGTCTCGCGGCTTGCTCTCACGCGAATTGATGAGGTACTCGGCGCCCTCGGAAATCACCGGGAAGCCGAAGTTGCAGTGGTAGAGGAACATGTGCTCCTGCGGGGCGAAGGACTGGTTCTCGACGATGTCACTGACCCATATCCTGCTCTCCCCCAGCTTGGCCCTGACCGTGCGGCGCAGCAGCAGGTTGGTGCCGAAGAGGACCGCCTCGCGGATTTCGCCCGAGACGCTCATCCAGTAATCGTCGCCATCCCACCATTCGCATATCGCCAGGTGCTTGGCCGGGATATTCGAGACGCGCCCGTGCAGGCCGATGCTGCCGGTCGCCTGCCATTCGATATTCCCGTCTGCGTCCAGATGCGTCAGCGGGCCGCCCTCGCTTGATGTCGGGTCGGCGTGGGGCGCGCCGACGTAGCTCATCCCGCAGGTACACAAGATGCCGCCGAAGAAGGTTCGCAGCCAGCCCAAGCCCTCGGGCTCGTAGTATGCGGCGGCGGTGTCGCCGACCGGAGCGCGCCAGCAGAACGACTGCCCGCAATAGGTGGCCGATGAGATATCGAGCGCGCGGCCGGCCAGGGCAATGAAGCTGAGGCCGCTGCCGGTCTGAAACAGCACCGCCTCCGAGCCCTTTTCGTTCCCCTCGTCAAGGACGACTTTGCGTGCGCCCGCGACCTGGTCCATGCTCCCCACGTGTCGCAGCAATTCGTGCTTCGTGTACTCAGTTCCAAAGAGCTTCGCCATTTGTGACCCTCCCTGCAATGGATCTGTGCGTCCTCCTGTTGAGTCGGCCGCATTCTCATCAACGTTGCGTCGCTGTTCAATGGTTCCTTCCCCGGGCCGCCACCTCCTTCTTTGGCGTTTGGGGTTCCATGCCCGCGTGTCTGCTCATCATGACGCGGGGGCGGGTTATTGGGGGG
>JAUWOG010000186.1 GCA_030612305.1 Armatimonadota bacterium
GGCATGTTGCTGCGACTCTCCGGCGTGCTCATGCTGACCCCGCTGCTGGTGCTGATACGCTGGCCGGAGGAGGCCTGTCATGTCGCCGCCTTCCTCCTCCCCGCACTCCTGCTCATCGCACTCGGCACCCTCTTCAGGAAATACCTCGGCATCGCAGAGCCGTCCGCCATGACGCTGCAGGAAGGCAGCGTCGTCGTCGTACTGAGCTGGGGCATCGTCTCTCTCTTCTCTGCGCTCCCCTTCATGATGGTCGAGGGCCTCAACTTCACCCAGGCAGCCTTCGAGGCCGTCAGCGGCTGGACAACCACCGGCCTCACCATCGTTGACGTTACCACAACCAGCCACATGATTCTGATGTGGCGCAGCACGATGCAACTGGCCGGCGGCGCTGGTCTCGCCATTATCATGCTTGCCTCCATCGCCGGGCCCGGCGGCACTGGCGTCTCCGCCGCCGAGGGCCACAGACAGCAGCTTGTCCCCCACATCCGCACCTCTGTTCGCCTCGTCATGGGCCTCTACAGCGCCTATGCTCTCGCCGGCATCATAGCGTACCGGGTCGCCGGCCTACCGCTCTTCGAAGCCGTCAACCACGCCTTTGCCGCCGTTGCCACCGGCGGATTCTCAACTCACCCCGACGGCCTCGCTCACTATGATTCGGCACTCATTGAAGCGATCACAATCCCGCTCATGTTCATGGGCAGTCTCAATTTCCTCACTGCATACGCCCTTGTGCGCGGCAAGTTCAGGGCCGTGCTGCGCAACGGAGAAATCCGCCTCTGCGCGTTCCTCATCCCCGTCTGCGCACTCATCCTCTTCTCTCTGGTCTGCCTGAACCTGTGTCCGACAGTTCCCGGAGCCATCCGCGTAGCCGTCTTCGAGCCTGTCTCCGCGCTGACCGGCACAGGCTTCACGATCACCAGCTACGAAAACTGGACCGGCCTCGGGCTACTCATCATCATCGCTCTCATGGTCATCGGCGGGGGTACGGGCTCGACGGCCGGCGGCATCAAGCAGTATCGCATCTACCTGCTCGCCAGGTCCGTCTGGTGGCGCGTCCGTCGAGCGCTCCGGCCCAGGACCGCTGTCGTCGCGCACGCTGTCTGGCGTGGGGAAACCAAAGACTACATCACTGATGCACAAATCAGCCAGGTCTCAACCTTCGTATTCCTCTACATCGGTGCCTGGGTTGTGGGATCAGGCATCCTCGCCGCACACGGCTACACGCTCAAGGAATCCCTCTTTGAGTTCGCGTCTGCTCTTGGCACTGTCGGCCTTTCCCTCGGCGTAACGGCTCCTGATGCGCCGCCGCTGGTCCTCTGGACGGAGACTATTGGCATGTTCCTTGGCCGCCTTGAGTTCTTCGTCGTCATCGTCGGCTTACAGAAGATCGTCCGCGACACCATCGCCATCCTCCACACAAGACGTTAGTGGCCCCGGTTCTCCACGACTCCCCGGGGCCACATCTCCTGCGCTGCCAGCGCCAGGCGTCACACAGCGCGCATCCTCGCCACCACCATCAGCCTACTTCAACTGCACCCCCACTCGCCGCAGACTCCACCTCTGCCAGCACCAGCCGCACCGACTCGCGCGCGGAGGCAGGCGTGACACGCGCCGGCGCACTGTTGCTCTCGATGCACTCCACGAAGTAAGCCAGTTCCCGCTCATAGCCCGTGCCCGGCTCAAACTCCGGCGTGTACGGCTCCCCATCGAACGGGTAGATGGTCAGCATCGGCTCCTTGGCCAGCGAGAAGTCAAGCATCCCCTTCTCCCCCAGCACCTGGTATCCCATCTCGAACGGGAAGCTGTCCGGCATCACCCATCCACCTTCAGCGGCACACGCAAAGTCATCATACAGATACGCGGTGAATATCTGGTCAACGGGCTCGCCCTCCGTCACCAGGTTCCCGGCACGCGTGACCACTGCCTTCGGCTTGCCGAACAGCGACAGGATGAAGTCCACGTCATGGATATGCAGGTCCAGCATCGCCCCGCCGCTGAGTTCCGCATCCATCAGCCAGTTCTCCGAGGCCCACGTCGGCGTCGGTGACTGGCGCACGAACCTCGCCGATATCACCTGCCCGAGCTCCCCGTTGTTGACCATCTTCGCCAGCACCTCATACTCCGGCCAGAAGCGGATGCACTGGGCGATGAAGAGCATTCGCGAATTCGCCCCTGCTGCTGCGATCATCCGGTCGCAGTCCTCTACCGTCAGCGCCATCGGCTTCTCGCAGATCACGTTGCAGCCCGCCTCCAGCGCCGCGATACTCATCTCCGCGTGCAGAAACGTCGGCGTGCAGACATCAACGCAGTCGAGCTCCTCCTGCGCCAGCATCTCCTCAAGACTCGTATAGCGACGCTGCTTGCTGAGGTCCAGCTCCGTAGCCTCACCGATGTTCCCGCCGACCGAGGCCGCTTTCTCAGCCACCCTCGCCGGGTCCTTGTCACATACTGCCACCACCTCTGCCTGCTCCATACCCTCATAGATGCCGAAGTGCTGCTGGCCCATGAAGCCGACGCCTACTAGTCCTATGCGGACCATGTCCGGTCTCTCCTTCCAACACTCCGCCAGTCCGGCGATGCGGAGTGGTAGTCCGACTTGCTCGCACCTGTATCTTCGGCGCGCAGCGTCTCACAACCTTCTGCATCCGCAATGAATGATTCATCGCCCCCGACGGAGAACACTACAGCACATGGCAATCTGCGCATCAAATGCTGCAACAGGGGCGCGTCCCATGAATATGACCGGCAGACTCACAACCCCGGCAACCATCATCGGCATCCTCATACTCGCCGCAAGCATTACTCATCCCCAGCCCTTGCGACTCGACTTCTCGCCCACCCGCGACACCGAGCTCACACTTGACGAGCACACTCGCGCCCTCTTCCATTTCAACGATGACACCACCGGCCGCAGTCACGCCTGCCAGGGGAACCTCCCTGTCGAAACGAGGTAGCCGCCTCAAACGCCTGCATCTATCTGCCTGCGCAAGAAAACGGGAACACCACCAATGGCTGAGATAACGCTCGTCAACTCCAATGTCACTGTGCCGCCCATCGCCCCGCTGGGTATCGAGTACCTCGCCGAGGCCTGCCGCAGCGACGGCCTCGACTGCGAGCTCCTCGACCTCTGTTTCGAGCCCGACCCGCTCGCCGCCCTCAGGCGCCGCCTCGCTGAAGCAGACACCCAACTCATCGCCTTCAGCTTCCGCAACAGCGACAACTGCCTCATGCTCAGTTCGCACTCCTTTGTGCCGCAACTGGGGGAATTCGTCAGCGCAGCCAGGGAAGCTACCGAGGCTCCCATCGTCCTCGGTGGCGCGGGCTTCGCCATCGCGCCGGAGGCCGTCATGCACGCAGTCGGCGCTGACTTTGGCGTACTCGGGGATGGCGAGGACGCCCTGCCGGCTCTCTTTCACGCACTCCGGGATGAGACCGACCTCCAGCATGTTCCCGGCTTGCTGTGGTCCGGCGATGAGGGTATTTGCCGCAACAGTCCGGCGTGGCCCGAGCTGGTGGACCGGCCGGGTCTGCGCCGCGACACTGTGGACAACGCGCGCTACTTCCGTCTCGGCGGACAGCTCGGCATCGAGACCAAGCGCGGCTGCGACCGTCACTGCACCTACTGCGCCGACCCGCTCGGCAAGGGCCCGCGCATCAGGCCGCGCTCTCCCCAAGCCGTCGCCGATGAGATTACCAACCTGCTCGCCCGGGACATTGACGTCTATCACACCTGCGACAGCGAGTTCAACCTCGACTACGACCACGCCTGCGCGCTCTGCCGCGAACTCATTACACGCGGCCTGGGGCAGAGCATCCGCTGGTACGCATATCTCACTCCGCACCCCTTCACAGACGAGCTGGCCGACCTCATGCAGCAGGCCGGCTGTGTGGGCATCAACTTCGGCGCCGACTCCGGCAACGCTTCGATGCTCGCCGCCCTTGGGCGCAACTTCTCTCCCGAGCACGTACTCGAGGCCGCGCAGTTCTGCCGCCGGCACGACATCGCCGTCATGCTCGACCTGCTCATCGGCGCACCGGGCGAGACGCCTGCTACCGCCCTCCAGACCATCGAGATGGCGAAGGCCGCCAATCCATCTTGCGTCGGCATATCATTGGGCGTCCGCGTCTATGCCCGCACCAGGATGGCGGAGAGCATCGCCGCTGAAGGCCCGATGGAGCACAACCCCGCCGTCTCGGGGCAGATAGCCGACAACGAGGACCTGCTTGCCCCCGTCTTCTACGTCTCCCCCGCTCTCGGCACGATGGAGGACGCAACTGCTTTCCTCTCGGAGGCGATAGCCGGCGACGAGCGCTTCTTCTTCGGCGGCAGCGGCGATGATCGCGACTATGACTACGACGACAACCAGGTGCTCGTGGATGCTATTGCGGCCGGTGCACGCGGCGCATACTGGGACATACTCCGCCGGCTCCGCTCCCAGCCCTGAAGCCACCATCGCTGACCGGCCATCTACGACCCGCTATAGCGTGCCGCAAGTTCTGCAGGGGGCTTTAGCCCTGCTATCTCCACTAGCGCAGCGCAAATACACACAACGAAAAGAGACAGTCATGGCGCGGAAACAGTATAGTCAATTGCACGCGGAATTGAAAGAGCCACTTCCGGAGCCCCCCGGATTGATCTGTGCAGTTTGAGCAGGTCCAAGCTTTTTGCACGTGAATGCCCGACACCAGGAGGCATTGGTCTGTCAAGCGGCGAATAGTACGTACAGTAGGAAAGCATGTCGGCAATATCGGCTCTTCTCAGGAGGCGGTCGCGGTGTGGCAACGCATAAAGATGATATTTCGTTCGCTCTTTGGCTGGATGGTGCGGGGCGCGGAGAACCCGGAACTGATCCTCCGTCAGCACATGGATGATCTGCGCCAGAAGGTCCCGGAATTGAACCGCCAGGTCGCCGAGGTAGTCAAGCTGGAGAAAATGCTGAAGATGCAGGCCGACCGGATGGAACAGAAGGTGGATGCACTGGACAAGAAGGTTGTCGCCGCGGTCAAAATGGGCGACGAGTACAAGGACACCGCAAAAGCGCTCATCACCGCCCTCGGAACAGGCAAGACGGAGTTGGCTGAGACACTGGCACAACTCGAACAGGCGGACGTCAATTCCGAGCGCGCCCTGAAGATGCGCGACGCCTACGAGAAGCGCATCAAGCAGCAGATCAACGAGGCCATGCGCCAGATCTCCCGCGCCAAACGCGCCGAGATCGAAGAAGAGATGTCATCTCTCATGATGGCCTTTGAGACCGGCGATTCGACCGAGGTCCTCGACCGCATGACCGAGGACATTGACGAACGCCTCGCCAGGGCCCAGGCACGTACCGAGGTCGCAAGCGCCGGCATCGAGACTGAGATGATTGATGTCGAGGCCGTGGTCGCCGAGCAGCAGGCCGAAGACACGTACATTGAGTACCAGCGCCAGCTTGGGCTCATTCCTGACGAGCAGCCTGCCGACCGCACCATGGAGCCGGTCTCTGAGACCCAAACCGAAGTCGAAACCGAGCAGGAGCCGCCGCCCACCGAAACCGAAACCCAGACCGAC
>JAUWOG010000553.1 GCA_030612305.1 Armatimonadota bacterium
GCCCCATTCTCGCCCGAATTCGTTCCCCCACTTGGACCAATATGCACACTACCGAAACATTTTTCCCCATTTCTACTCAAGTATCCCCGCTCCTGTGCCGATACAGTCTCTGCAACCGGGCGAATATGTACCAGGCATCGCACCACTTCGACGCAACACCACGCCAACAGCATCATCTGCACCCCACCTGCATTCTCCTTCGCAGCACCACTTCGCACCACGAGCTGCAGCACGCTCCGGGTATTTCTCTGTACGGAATCGAAGATTCCCACGGGAGGGACAGGCCCATGTCCGACAGTAGTGACGAAATGCGCGTGCTGGTCCTTGAAGACGAGCCCTCGATGCAGCAGCTCTTCAGCGAGATCCTCACACCCGCCGGCTACGAAGCGACCGTCGTATCCACCATCGCGGAGGCCAGAGCCGCTCTCCAGCAGCACGATTTCCACCTCCTCATTCTCGACCGCAAGCTCCCCGACGGTGACGGCGTAGCGCTCCTCGGCCGGCTCCGCGCCGAAGCCTGCACCACACCGGCACTCATTGTCACCGGCTTCCCCAGCGTCCAGAGCGCCATCGAGGCCCTCGGTAACTACGCCGCCGACTACATCTGCAAGCCCTTCGCACCCGATGAACTCCTCGACAAAGTCCAGCGCATCATGCAATCATCCACAGAGATATTCGACAACACCTACCTCTGGGAATCCTTTCGCACCCGCTTCGGCTTTGACAATGTGCTGTCACGAGCGCCCATCGTCGAGGGCTGCTATGTCGCCGCCGCCAAGGTCGCCGACAGCAATGTCAGTGTCCTTATCGAGGGGGAGACCGGCACCGGCAAGGAGTACCTCGCGCGCGCCATCCACTACATGAGCAAGCGCAGCAACAAGGCTTTCGTCCCGGTCAACTGTGGCGCGATACCCGAGACGCTCCTCGAGAGCGAGCTATTCGGCCACGAGAAGGGAGCTTTCACATCCGCCACGAGCCAGAAGGCCGGCCTCTGTGAAATGGCTGACGGCGGCACGCTCCTCCTCGACGAGATCTCCGAGATGAGCATGGAGATGCAGGTCAAGCTGCTCCGCTTCCTCCAGGACTCTCAATTCATACGCCTCGGCGGCACCAAGACCATAGACGTGGATGCCCGCGTCATTGCTGCGACCAACGCCGACCTCCGCCGCGCGGTCAAGGACGGCTCCTTCCGCGAAGACCTCTTCTACCGCATCAACGTCGTACCACTCTATCTACCGCCCTTGCGCGAGCGACTCGACGACATACTCCTCTTCGTCCATCACTTCATCAAGCGCCATGCTGCCGACGGGCCGGCCGACTCCTACACGCTTTCCATGGAAGCCGTGCTCGAGCTCCAGCGCTATGACTGGCCCGGGAATCTCCGCGAGCTCGAAAACGTCATCCGGCGAGCTCTCCTCATCGCCGACACCGGCGTCATCGAGGCTGCTCACCTCATGATCGGCGATGCCGCTTCCACCCCCAACTACCTCCCCGCACTCAGAAGTCATGCCCCTGACCCCCGCCTCCTCCCTGACGACCAGCCCTCCTCCGCGACGCTCCCTGATGCCACGGGAGTCCTTGTCGGCCTCGAGGACGTCGAGAAGGCCCACATACTCAAAGTCCTCGGAGCAGTCAGCAACAACAAAACGCGCGCGGCCGAAATCCTCGGTATCGCGCGCAAAACCCTCCGTGCCAAGATGGACAGATACGACATCCCCGAAGATGTCGCCCTGGTACCCGCACCAGCAGCCTGACTCCTACATCCCATACCCAAGCCCATGCCCGCGAATTGATTTCGTGGACACCTGACCATCCCTCACCGCGAACAGGTCCGCATGACGCGCCTTCACCTCCGGCGCCGCCTCGGGCAGGTACTGGCGCGAGTTGTACTCAAAGCCCCGCAGCGTGTCTATCCGCGCCGCGAACCCCGCCTCATGCACTAACGACAGGCCCGGGTTCGTCAGGTCCTGGAACGTCATCACCAGACCCTCCTCCCGAGCCTTCGCCACATACAGCAGCGACGACGAATGTCCCTTGCACGTCTTCAGCCCCACGCCTGACCAGCCCAGCTCGATCGCCAGCTCCAGCGTCTCCACATCCGTCACGCCCTCATCCACCACTACCGGCTTCAGCGCCGACACCACGCTCATATCTAGCCGGTGTGCGCTCAGGTCACGTTCTGTCGGCTGTTCGAGATACAGCAGCGCATCATACGCCGCCGGCGACAGTTCCCGCAGCTTCTCCAGGTACTCGACCACGCTTTCCGGGTCCGGGTTCATCTCATTCGAATCCGTGGAGAGGCAGAACGCATCCTCGATCCCGAGCCGCTCATACGTCTCCCCGATTACCTGCGCAATATCCGCCGTCCGCTGCACATCCCATTCATTATCATTGCCCCGCAGCTTCACCTTGAAGCACCGTATCCCATCCCGCTCAATCCACTGGTCGAGACTCACCGGCAGCCCGTCGTCGGGGTCCTCGTCGGTTATCTCCGAGGCCGTGAGCTTGTCCAGGCCGCCCGCCAGGTGGAAGATGGGCAGGTAAGCCTTGTAGGCGCTGTGCAGGTAGTCGCCCGGGTACTTCCCGGCGAATTCCGGCCCGCACCAGCGGCTTAGATCGTGGTCCATGAACGCCTTGGTGTAGCCGTCGTAGGTGCAGATGCCGTTGGCCTTGCCGAAGGCGTCGGCCAGGGCCGCATCGGTCGGAGAGGCGCACACCAGCGCCCCCAGAAGCGGCATCGGATCGGCCATGCCCAGGTCCTCGTCCACTCCTGCCGCAAGCCCCGCCAGCTCCTGCTTGGCCTCCAGGTACAGGTCGAGCGGATGACCGTAGTCGGCGTTGTCGAGCATGAGC
>JAUWOG010000347.1 GCA_030612305.1 Armatimonadota bacterium
TCGCGCGCTACGTGGCTGAGAGTCTGGCGCTTGGGCGCTCGCCGCCACCGCTGTTCGCCGCCGAGTGACCTGGAACACATCCTCTCTGCCGACACACCACTCGGAATACTCACCCGACCCTGCAGGACGCTAAACACATACGTGGGAGAGGGGAGTAGGCGAAGGGAATACCCTCGGTATCTGAACAAAGGCAGAAACAGGAAAACGTGACGGTAACGGCAAAAGGCAACAGACTCGGGTTAGATGCGTTCGACGATCGTGCAGACGCCCATGCCGCCGCCGCAACATAAAGTCGCCAGGCCTGTCGTCGCGTCGCGGCGCTCCATCTCGTAGAGTAGTGTGGTCAGGATGCGAGCGCCACTCGCACCAACCGGATGGCCAAGGGCTATCGCGCCGCCATTGACATTCACCTTGGCCAGGTCCCAGCCGACCTCGGCAGTCAGCGCCAAAGTCTGGGAAGCAAAAGCCTCGTTGGCCTCGATGAGGTCAATGTCGGCAAGAGTCATGCCCGCCCCGGCAAGCGCAGTCTCAATGGCAGGCGCAGGTGCGATGCCGAAATGCGCCGGCTCGACTGCCGTCTCGGACCAGGCGAGGATGCGGGCCGGATTGGTAAGGTCGAGCTCGCCGGCCCGGTCGGCGGAGATCACCACGGCCGCCGCCGCGCCGTCGTTGATGCCCGAAGCATTGCCCGCCGTAATCGTGCCGTCAGCGAGGAAAACCGGCTTCAACTTCGCGAGGATCTCGACCGTGGTGCCGGCGCGGGGATGCTCGTCTGTGTCGAAGATGAGTGGGTCGCCCTTGCGCTGGGGGATCTCGATGGGGGTTATCTCGGCGTCGAAACGGCCTTCGTTCTGCGCGACCTCGCAGCGGCGCTGGCTCTCTGCGGCGTATTCATCCTGTGCCTGGCGGCTGATGCCGAGCTCGCAGGCGAAGTTGTCCATCAGCGCGCCCATGTGCTCGCCGCTGTAGGCGTCTTCGAGACCGTCGGTGAGTACGCCGTCGAGCAAGTCGTAGTGGCCGAGGCGACTTCCCCAGCGGGAGGCGGTGTCCATGAAGGGGGCGGCGCTCATGTTCTCGAAGCCGCCGGCTATGATGATGTCGGCGCGGCCGAGGTGGATGAGCTCGGCGGCGGTGTTGACCGCGCGGAGGCTGCTACCGCAGGTCATGTCCACGGTGAGGGCCGGAGTAGTGACGGGGATGCCGGCGCCAATGGCCGACTGTCTGGCCGGGTTCTGGCCCAGGCCCCCCGAGATGACGTTGCCCATGATGACATAGGCGACCCGCTCCGGGGCGACACCGGCACGGTCGAGGGCGGCGGCGATGGCGTGAGTGCCAAGCTGAGGGGCGGGTATGTCCTTCAGCGTTCCGCCAAATGTGCCTACGGCTGTGCGGGCTGTCGCGGCGATGATTGCGTGTGTCATTGGTTGAGTACCGGTCCTTTCGAGTGGCAATAGCAAAACGGCAACGGCGCGGGCGCACAGTGGGCGCCCCTACAACGGCATACGGCAAGGGCGGGCGGTAACGACGACTCGGGCTGGAAGCTGAGCATGGAACAAGCACGGCTTGTACCATGCTCACCTGACCTGCGCTGCGCGCAGGTCAGGCCGAGCCTCCAACTGATGCATATCCCCGAGTACGACCATGGCAAAAACCAAACGGCAAAGGCAACGGCGCGGGCGCACGGGCGCAAGCTTTGCGCCGCCAAGCTTGGATCCGGAGTTTCCTGCGGAAACTCCACGCCCCACCGAAGATGTGTGAGTTGCCTGTAGTGGGCCGGATGGCCGGTTCCCTACAAACGGCAACGGCGGGGATGCACCAGCGCAAGGTATGCACATGGGGCTGTCAGGAAAGACAGCGACTACTTCGTCTTGACTTCCCCCTTCAGCGAGGCTCCCGCGAACGGCCCGAACACGCCGCTGCCCCATTTCACATCAGCCGGTCCGCCCGCCTTCGCAATCGCCGCCGCCAACTCTGCCCCGAGCTTCGCCGACCCCAGTTCCTTCCCATCCTGCGTGATCCGCAACTCGTCGCCGCTGAGAACGAACCCAAGCTCCGTCGGCCCGTCCTTCCACTGCACCGCCGCAGACAGATTCCCCGGCGTCTTGAGCCGATGGACCGCACCGTATTCCTTCCACTTGTCGTCACCCACGAACTCGTATTCCGGCTTCCAGTCGCCTGGCCCCTTGGTTGATGTCGAGACGTACAGCGAGTCCCCCGCCGGTACCAGGCTCGTCGCCCGTTGGCCCCACCAGTTCGCCACTAGCTTGAGCGCAATGCACTCATTTTCATACGGATGTGTGGTCACGTCGGTGATTTCCGGATGGGTGAACATGCGCTGGACGAACGACCATTCCTCCGCATCCTGATTGTACCGCCAGACCTCGGCCCAGGGCCAGACGCCGACGAAGACGTCGCCGCCGTAGATCGTCGTCGCCTGTGCTTCACGAGCGTTCGAACTCACGCCCTCCATTCGCGGCGGCCAGCCCTCCAGCACCGTCGCATTCTCCCCGTCATACTCAATCAGTTCCCCGGTCGGATATTGCCCCATCAGCATCCTGTCGTAGAAGTTGAGCATCGAGTAAATCTGGTAGCTCGTCTTGTCATCCGGCTCCACCACCATCTTCCACTCTTTCCCGTCGAAGGCATACAGCCCGCCCAAGTTCGAGCAGGTGAGCACCTCGGTCCCAAACTGGCCCCAGGCGAACGGGCTTTCGCCGATGAATTTGACCGTGCGCACGACGGCCTTGGAGATGTCTATCGCCTTTTCGCTGTCAGGCGTCCACGCACACGCATAGATCTTCGTGAACCCGTCGCTGTCCTGCTCATAGGCACGCGAGCCGCTCTTGCCGGCCGAGTCCGTGTGGTAGAAGCACAGGTATCCGTGCGCGTAGTAGAACGAGCGGTAGCTGCCACTCGCCGGCGCAGTCAGAAGCGGCTCCTCGTTGTAGTAGGCGTTCCCACTCCCGAAACGCAGCACGCCATCGCCCAGGTGCATTCTGCTGTCGGTGCGCGGCGGGTCGCTATCCCAGGCCCCGGTCTCTTCGTTCCAGCAGCCGAACGGCTGCTCCTCATAAGTGTACGCATACACCTTGCCGTCATAGTCGTACATGTATGCCCCCGTCTTGGCATTGCTCGGCCGGGGGAGCCGCTCGCTACTGAACTCCCTCTGCCCATCCGTCGGCCTCACGAAGAACTGAACCGCATACCGGTCCGTGCGGTGGCGGGTGTTGTAAACCCCCACAAAACCGGCCCCGATGACGAACTTGCCGTCCGCAGTCGGCACCTCGAAGAGAGAGCCGAAGTTCTGTCCGATGTCCTTACCAAACTCGATACGCGTCGTGAAGTCCATAGCTGCCTCCTTAGCTGCGCCGCCGTCCCCTTGCGCAATCGCGCCTGCGCACATCACGCCCGCGATGAATACGAGTACCACAATGAGCCCGCCCTTCTGTCTCGCCTCTCGTCCGTTCATGGAATTCTCCTTTGCCAGTTCAGTCCTGAAAGCTCGCTACCGAGACAATGCCTGGGAATCCACCCATCTCTCGACACCACCATTGTACCACACTACCTTGCGGACGTAGTCCCGTATCCCCTCATCACTCACGTCGTGATGCCATACGTGGCGGCCAGTTCCGCGTCAAACGTCGCCCGCCGCCCGGAGCACACCTCTCGCGGGCACAACTGGCAACTCGTGAAACTCACCTCAGTCGGGTACGTGAGCCCGGACAGTGACTTGTTGGGGATCATCAGGCAACTGTCGGTCAGCGTGACGCCTATCAGATTCTCAACATCCCCGAAGACCGAAAAGAGCTGCGGCTGTTCGGTTATCGGCCAGTCCTCCAGCGACCCGGGGTTCATCTGCGCCGTCTTGCCCAGCGCATACTTCTCCACGAGGTGTTCCCTCAGATACCTCAGCGCCGCGCGCAGCGCATCCTCCTTGATCATCTCCAGGCAATAGCTGAGCAACACATCTCCCGACGGCATGGGAATCTCGGCCAACTCCTTACCGCACGTTGCCACGTGCACGAAGACACGCTCCACATCATCCAGGTTCGCTCGCAGGACGTGGCTCGTGAACGTAACGCCACCAATATCCACACCCCCCTCTCGCTTGTTCTCGACATAGCAGACCTCCACGACCGCTTTCGG
>JAUWOG010000632.1 GCA_030612305.1 Armatimonadota bacterium
CCACGGATAGCGATGCCCGCCTCGAAGGACCCAGCCGCTTGTGGCTACGGCGCTGACACCGGGGTCGTCCAGCATGATCTGCAACTGGCGTTCCGTCTTCTCCGGCACCCATGCATCGTCGGCGTCCAGGCAGGCCAGGAACTCCCCGGAAGCGGCCTCTGCGGCTCGGTTGCGTGCTACTGACGGCCCGCTGTTCTCCTGCTCGATGTAGACAACCTCCGGGTAGCTCTCTTGCACTATCCGGGCAGTGTCATCCGTGGAGCCGTCGTTTACGAGCACGACCTCGATGTTATAGTAGGTCTGCGCGAGCACCGAGGCTATGGCCCTGCCGATGGTATCGGCCACATTGTAGGCAGGGATGATAGCTGTGATCAAGGGCCTGGGCACTGGGCAATCTCCGCGCCGCTTCACAGCCGTGGTCTGGCCTGGGTGTTCTCCTCGGCGTGCTCCCCGAAGATCACCGAGGCGACGTACTCGCCGCCACGGTAGGCCATCTGTTGAAGTTCCGGAATGCGGCGAGCGAGCGTGTTGCGAATAGCGGGCTCCTCATCGAACAGTTGGGCCAGGCGGTCAAGCAAGTTATTGCAGGTTATCTCCGAAGCTGGCAGCACATATCGCTGGTGGCCGAATATGTCGTGATTGATCCCGTGCGCCTTGATGCTGTAAGAGAGGGACAGTGTTGGCACGCCACTGGATAGCGCCGCGATGGTGGAGTGCGTGCGCGCACCCATGAAGGCGCGGCATGCGCCAATTATTCGCTTTGTCTCTGCCGCGCGCAGGTCCGTGGGGAGCATATCCACATTCTCAGTATCAGTCAACTCTTGCAGGCGTGCGAGCACCGGTGGGTCGATCGCTCCGGCGCGAATGGGACCATGCGTCACATGGGGGATCAGCAGTACGGACAGATCATAGCGCTTAATGACCTCTTTGATGAATGTCGCCAATTCCCTCAGCAGTTCCTCCTGAGTGCGGCCGCGGGCAAAGCGAGCCAGGTATGGGCTTACATTCAAACCAAGATAGCTCTCGCATGCCGGCCGGAGGCGTGGCATGATCTGGGAGACATCCTGCGGCGAGGGTTCCAGCAGGAAGGCGGGGTCCGCTACCTGCTGGACGTTATCTCGGACGCCAAGTTCGGCCAGAAAATCTCGTGTCAGGGACTCGCGCACTGTGATCAGGGTCAAGCTTCGCAGGTGGTCCACCAGGACTGGCAGGCGTTGCTTATGCTCTTCACTGGGGCCGAGCGACGCTGCCCAGAGCACGTAGGGCTTGCCGCGCGAGATTACCCAATCGGCCATGTCAATCCAGCTCTGGGGGAAGCCGTACTCGAAAGAGTAGTTGTCGCCACCGATGTGGATGACGCAATCAGCGCGGTCTATGTCCCGCACTAGATGGGCCATCAAGTATCGCACCGGCAGGTGACGGATCACTCCGAGGCTCTGCGCTACCCTGAGAGCCTTCCTCCACCCCCACCTTGGGGTCCACCTGGCAAAGTCGCGGGGGACGAAGGTGATGTCTGGATCTGTCTCGAGCAAGGCATCACGGCGTGCATCGGTTGCAACCACCACAGCGCGAAGGTCCCCGAGGCTGGCCCGGAGGATCTTCACTGTCTGGGTAAGTATGGCCTCACAGCCGCGGTTGTAGTAGCCGCCGTGGCCGTCAAGCAGGAAACGTTTCATGCTTTCATCTCTTAGTCCCGCGCAGCCGACGGAGCATGACGCCCAGGATGCGACGTGCCCTCGTTAGGAGCCCCCAGCCGCAAGCCACAGCCACTCTCAGGGCCCAGCAGCCTATCAGGAATCTGAGCCCACTGCCGCGGACCAGCAGCCTGCTGAGCTTTTGATGGCAGCGGAGCTGCCAATCGTGCATCGAGACGCGGCGTGCCTCAGGGCGGACGCGAGCCGTGGGGACAGTCACGCCTCGGCGCTCAAGCTCGGCCAGCCGCGGCCCAAGCCGCTCGGACTTGAGGCGAAGCGCCACCTGCTGCGAGGCAAGCACTGCCTCCTCGGCAATCGGCTCCAGTGCCACTTCGGCTCGCTCTTGCATCCGGCGGAGCAGCTCATGCAGCTCCCGGTTGCGCACGCACACTATCGAATGCCCGCGCGTATCCTGGATGTAGTCGGGGAGCCATGCGTCCATAATCGAGATGTCGGCGTACTCGCCGAATAGGTCCTCGCAATAAAAGCAGGCGCCAAGTGAAAAGAAGAAGCCGGTCCATACGGCCCCCACCGGCCCGCTCCAGAAGGGCAAGGGTCGGCCGGCGCGCCCGTCTCTGTCTGCCGCTTGAAATACGAAGTCATTAGCTGTGGTGGCGGGTGCGGCCCTGTAATCAACGCTTCCCACCTTCTCTGGC
>JAUWOG010000490.1 GCA_030612305.1 Armatimonadota bacterium
GTCTCTCTGCAGATGTCCATCAAAGATGCGGGGGGCGACCTCATCGCCGAGTTCGACAGACAACTCATCGGCAATCCCCCGGTGCCCTTCTCCTTCGAGGCCGCGGTCCCAACCGAAGGCAACTTTGCCAGGCCCGGGACATACACTCTGCTCGTCCAGGCTTCAGCCGGCGCTGCCACCCGCTTGCTGCACTTCGAAGGGCTTTTCACCGTCCCACCGGCATTGGGCGTCACCGTGCGCAAGTATCTCCTTATAGAGAAGCTCATCGAGCTGGATCTCGACGTAGCCGAACTCAACATCCCTCCGGACAAAGCGCTCTGCGAGGTCACAATACGGGACGCAGCCAACAAGACGTTCATCGAGCGCCACATCGAGCAGTTCCCGGCCGGCAAGAAGACGACGCTGACATTGGATGCGAAGACACTCCCGCCGGGCGATTACGAGCTCGTCGTCCGGGCATTCGAAGCAGGCCACCAGGACCCCCTCTTCACCCACACCGAAGCACTGCGCAATCCGCCTCGGCCCGACTGGCTTGGCTCTCAGGAGGGCTTCAGCGAAGACCTTCCGTCTCCCTGGACACCCGTCAAGCTGAAAGCCGGCAAGGTACACGTCTGGGGCCGCACATATACATTCGATGGCACTCCCTTTCCCGCACGGATCGAGACAGCAGGCGAGCAGGTCCTCGCCGGGCCGATAGCTCTCGTCGGCACTGTGAATGGCAAGCCCATCCAATGGACGCGCCGTGCCATGTCCGACGGCAGACACACCGACACCTATGCGGAACTGGAAATGGGGGCTCACTGCGAGGACCTCGAGATCTCGGGGCATGTCACCACGGAGTTTGACGGTATGGTCCGCAGTGACTTCGCCCTCACACCCACCGGCACCGTCAGCATCGAGCGACTGGCGCTGGAGATACCCATCAAGCGCGAGTTCGCCACCTACCTGTATCACTGGCCCGGCCGCTGGTCGAGCGCGTTCAACGTCGGCGCGACGCCGGAGAACGGCTACGAGGGCGCTTTCCGCCCATACATCTGGCTCGGCGATGAAGAACGCGGTCTCTGCTGGTTCTCAGAATCCGACCGCAACTTCTCTATCCAGGACAGTGACAGGATAACCCAGGTCATACCCGACGGCGACCGCGTAATTCTCCGCATCAATCTCATAGACCACCCGACCACTGTCGCCGAGCCGCTCGCCTATACCTTCGGCTTCCAGGCCACACCCGTCAAACACAATGCCCAGGATGTCTGGGATTACCGCATCTGCCACGGTGGCAGCTACGGTCTGGAGACCAGACAGTACCGCCGCCAGGCGATCCTCGAGTATCCAGCCGAGGGCAACATCAACCTCCAACAGGGCACCTTCGAGGCCTGGGTACGACCACAGTTCGACACCGACCCGCCGGTAGCCAAAGACGAGCCCGGACGCGCCAAGTACAACCGCTCCCTCCTCGACATCAACTTCCACGACGGCGACAAAATCGTCTTCTACTGGAACATTGACGACCGCAGCATGAGACTGCTCTTCTACGAGGGCGACAAGTACACCCTCCACCTCACCGGCACGCGCAAGCTGACCGCCGGAAAATGGCATCACATCGCCTTTACCTGGGGCGACGAGGCGATCGTGTACATTGACGGTGAGCGGGCCGCTGGGCGCAAGTTCGCCGGCTCAGTCAACTCCGACCCGCCGAAAACCACCCTCACCCTCGGCGCCGGCCTCTGCGAGTTCGACATAGATGAACTCCGCATATCCGACGTCGCCAGAGCGCCCGCGGACTTCGACAAGCCCTGTGCCGCCGATGAGCACACTCTGCTCCTTGACCACCTCGATGAGACCTTCAAGCCCGACGACAAGCGCCGCACCTCACCGGCGAAGGCGGCGGGGCAGGGCGCTCTCGCCGGCAGACTCGGCAGCTTCCAGCCCGGCCGGTTCGGAAATGCCTTCGCCCTGTACTCAGCCTCCGACCCGACCACACTTCTCGACTACTACGCCGAACTCGGCGTCCGCACCATCTGCTTCCACGAGCACTGGACCGACATTCAGGACTACACGAGCACCCCCTATGACCAGCAACTCCGCGATCTGGTCAAGGCATGTCACGCCAGGGGCATCAGACTCCTGCTCTACTTCGGATACGAGATGTCAAACATCGCGCCCGAATGGGACCCCTACCACGACGAATGTCTCGTCTATCCGCGCCGAGGCGGCTACCATCGCCAGCCCGAACAGACCGCCTATGTAGTCTGTTACAACAGCGCCTGGCAGGACTTCCTGGTTGACGGCATCGCTCGCCTCATTGACGAATACGACATTGATGGCGTCTATCTCGACGGCACCTCCGAGCCCTGGGCCTGTCGGAACCTGCACCACGGCTGCGGCTACGAGCGCGCCGATGGAAGCCCCGGTGTGACCTATCGCTTCTTCGCCGTCCGCCAACTGATGAAGCGCATCTACACTGTCGTCAAGTCCCGCAAGCCCGACGGCCTCGTCAATGTTCACCAGTCAACCTGCATGACCACACCGACGCTTGCCTTCGCCACCAGCTACTGGGACGGCGAGCAGTTCGGCAGCCTCACCTCAGACGACCCCCTCGCCGTCCTCCCGCTCGATGCCTTCCGCGCCGAGTTCATGGGCCATCAGTGGGGCATTCCCGCAGAGTTGCTCTGCTACGGCCAGCCTTACACCTACCCGCAGGCGATGGCCATCTCGCTACCGCACGACGTCCTGGTCAGAGGCGGAATGGGGAGGAACATCGAGATGGAAGCCGGACTCTGGCAGGCAATGGAGGACTTCGGTCGCCACCAGGCCGACTGGCTGCCATACTGGGACAATGCGGAGTACGTCACGACGAACTCAGCCAACCTGAAGGTGAGCATCTACTCGCGGGGTAGGCTCGGCGCCGTTGTGGTCATGTCGAATCTCGGGCACCGGAAGCGCACGATGAAAGCCCGCTTCAACCTGACCAAACTCGGCCTGCGCGAGCCCATAGCCTGTGAGGATATTCTGTCCGAGGAGCAATTCAGCCTGCACAACCGCGAGCTCTCATTCGACATGGAGCCCCTCACCTTCCGCATCATCCGGCTGCGTCCGGGCGAGTGAGCGCCGCTCCGCTGTCGAGCGCCCGGGCTCCAGTCGAGCAACTCATATCGGCGGTGGGGGTGGTGGCGTAGGGCCGGGGGGTG
>JAUWOG010000637.1 GCA_030612305.1 Armatimonadota bacterium
CACAGGGATGTGTGTGGCGATGGCGTTGCTGCCGGCATGTGTCGGATGTCTGTGGGCCGACGGCGGGTTCTTCGGCGAGCTGGCGGACAGCGCCACAACCGTTGACCAGCGAGCGGTAGTTGTCTTCGACGGCAGCCGCGAAACACTCATCATCCAGACGGCTTACGACGGCGACGCAACGGATTTCGCCTGGGTGATACCGGTGCCGGCCCTCGTCGGAGCCGGCGATATCGGCACCGTCGAGCCGGCGATCTTCGAGGACCTCTACTACCTGACGGAGCCCTCGGCATACGTGTACACGGGGCAGGCGCTCACGGGCTGTGGCGGCGGCAACCAGCAGGGAGAAGACGAGCGCACCGTCCGCGTGTGGACGCAACTACAGGTTGACGGCTATGATCTGGCGGTGCTCTCGGCGACGGAGAGCGCGGACCTGCAGAAGTGGCTCAATGAGAATGGCTACGCATTTCCGGCCGGACACGAGGGCGAACTGGCCCACTATGTGAACAAGGCGTGGTTCTTCATCGCGGCGAAGATGAACCCCAGCGCCGAGCAGGATGCCGTGGGCGAAGAGCCGTCCCCCGGGCCGGATGGCAACTACGGAAGCGGCCGGCTGGAGAACCAGATGCGCCCGTTGCGCATATCGTTTCCGACGACCGAGCCCGTCTATCCGATGCGGATTTCCAGAGTCAGCACCAGGAGTGAAGCGGAGATACTGCTGTATGTGATCGCCCGTCACCGTGTCGTCTCAACCAACTACAATACCGACGAGGTCAAGCTGGCGTCCGATTTCCGTGGCGGCGATTTCCCACAGTACTATGAGGCGGAGTTCCGAGGTAATCTCGCACGCGCGGGAGCCGGGTCGTTACTCGTCGAATACGCCGGGCCGCTCTCGAAATACTGGCTCGACCGCTATCAGGAGGACCTCGGCGTCGGGGGCGAGGGCTTCTTCGTCACGCGCCTGCGCACGTATCTGCAGCCCAACCAGATGGAGCAGGATGTCGTGATGGCCCAGGCCGCCACGGATGACCGCTTCGCCATCCAGATAGACATGATGGCCGATAGCGGCAATCTGCGCATCGCACGTGGCGGTATCCTGCTGCTGCTGGCGCTCGCCGTGGGCATCAGTTCGGGACGGCGCCGCCGCTTCCTGGGCGGACTGTTGCTGATCGCCATTGTCGTGCTGCTCATCATCTGATGCGATGGAGCAGCGAGTACGTGGAGGATAACCGCGCCGCCGAGGAGGAAGCGCAACGCTCGGCGGCGAAATCGTGTCTGCACTCACGATACCCGACGCACTCGGAGGTCATTGGATTGAAACCACTGCTAATCATCATGCTGACGGCGCTGGTCTGTGCTGCTGCGCAGGCCGGCAGGGCCGAACTCAAGCCCCTCAAGGACTGGCTGACGCGGGCCGACAACGGCGACTGGATTGTGGACAACGGTCACTACATGCTCAGGTTCGGCAAGCAGTACGGCTACGCCGGTATCGAGGTGCGGATACTGGCCGGAAGCGGCAAGCGGCTCGACCAGTTCTGGACGCCGGAGTACACCTTTCACCCGATGTGCCGGTTCTTCGACAACGTGTCCTTCATGGACGCGGGCGGGGGCGAGATCCAGGGCTACGTGACGATGGAGAATACCTTCGTCGAAGCGACGGCAACGACCATTAACGGGCAGCCGGCGCTGGTGCAGAAGGGTCATCTGCAGCGTCGCGGGGACCATTCGCAGGGCGGCGTCTTCTTCCACAAGACGATGACCTTCTTCGAGACCCACTACGAGGTCGAGCTCTCCGTCAAAGCCCCGGCGGGCAGCGAATTCCGCTATGCCGACGTCTGGTTCGATATCAACGACGACTGGTGCCATCGCTACGCCAACTCCGCCGGCGACATCCTGCGGCTGCGGAAGAGCCGGGCGGATTGCGCGAACGCGGCCGGAAGCTGGCGCTCGGTGGCGCAACTGGACCGCGGCTACGGCGTCTGGGTATCAGTCTCCGGGCCGCGTGAGGAGATACTGGTCGCGATGACGAACCCGGAGGTGCTCAAGCCTCTCCCCCATGCCGGCTTCACGTTCTTCGACGGGCATGATGAGGGCGGGGATCAGCCCCCGAATTCGTCTCACGAGTGTATCGGCCTGTCGCTGATCGGGGGCATCAGGCAGCCCGTGCCGTTCGAACCCAATGAGATAGCCTATACCTACAGCGTCAATCTGCTGGCTCGGAGTAGCTACGAAGCGCTCTACGAGGAGGACTGAGCGAGGCGGCAGGCTTCGCCAGAATGCCAAACGGGTACCTCGCGCTGTGAGGTACCCGTTTTGATTCAGGATGGCCC
>JAUWOG010000424.1 GCA_030612305.1 Armatimonadota bacterium
CGTCACTCCCAAGAACCTCTGGTCGCCCCAGTAGCTCGGTCTATCCTCTTGCCCAGGTTGTCAGTCGCCGTACTGGACCAGTGACGCCTTGAACCGCAGGTAGCGACGCCCGTGCTTGTCATGGGCCGCCTGGTTCGCATATTTGATGCCGAAGACGTGGTTTGTGTTCGGCGCGCCATCGAGTAGCTCCACTACCTCGACCCACGAGCGAGGGTATGCCTGATCCGGTCCCACAACCGTGACATGAGTGACGCGGCGGTCTTTGGTCTCCTCAGTTGACCGGTCAACTTCGCGCTCGCCAGGCAGTAGCTTGACCCACTCCGACTCCCCCCGCCACTGCGGTGAGAACACGTAGAACTCGACCAGACCGTCCGCAGAGATGAAGCTGGCGGCTTCGTAGCTGTCGGGCCGAGTACTGGACACCTGACGGTTGACCACACTGAAATTCGCGGGGTAATCCGCCCTGAACCAGGCACCCATGTACGTCAGCCAGCCCGGCTGATAATCCACGACGAACAGCGAAGCGGTCCTGTTGCCATCCGAGATCGTCACCTCGCGTCGCGCCGAGCTGTACTCGACGAGGGCCCCGAATGACTCGGCGACAAAGCGCAATGGCACGAAGGGTCGGCCGCCCAGCACGAATGGCGCTGCGTCCAGCAACACCATGCGCCCATTCCTGCCGGCAGTGCAGCGGCCTATGGTCAGCTTGACTACATCGTTGCCTCTTGAGGCGGCTATCTTCCCGTCCGCGTACCTGACCTCGGCCCTGAGCCATTCGAGGGCCAGGCGCAAGGGGACAAATGCGCGGTCGGATTTGAGGATGGCCGTCACACCGGCCAGCTCGTCGGCTGCCTGGGCATGGACTCCGAAGGCCGCAGCCAGCACGCTCAGCACGATGGTCGTGTATAGCCCTTGTCTCATAACCTCGCCCTCCTCTTGCAGCACTCACTCCGGCAGGCAGATTTCGTAGCGGTAGGAATGGGGCGGCACGTTGACATCCAGCGCGCGCCGAGTGTCCCCGACCGCCGGCCCCGGAGACGGAGTCATGTACAGCATCGGGTTCTTCGTCTCGCGGTCCTCATACCACAGGAAGTTTGAGAAGCGTATCTGCTCATGATGTCACGTCGCAATATGGAGGAAGGTTTCCACGCACCGTGTTGCAGGCCTTCAAGAGTGGCGCTCTTTTGTTGTGGGCGAGAACCGGATGACATGCAGGAATCCATGGTCGCGCGGAGAAAGTTAACATTGTCGTATTGCGTGGGACAGGGCAGAGCAGGGACCATGTGACGGAGGAGTGCCCCGTGGGCGATAGCGACGAGCGTCAGCGCGGACAAGCCACGCGCAATGCACGGCTGTGGCGGCTGATGCTGTTGGTTCTCGCCGTCATCAGCGCCATCACGAGCACATTTGCCCTCAACGCGTCCCACCCGCCTCGGCCTACGGTGTACCGCGATTGGCTCATTACAGGCGGCTTTGGCCTGCTTGTTGTGCTCCTGGCTCTGTGGCGCTCGGCACTGCCCATCACCAGCTTCGGCGACCGCGCACGGTTGGCATTCATCATTCTTCTGGGCCTGTTGCCCGTCTCCTTCAATGCGCACTCCCACTATTGGGCTTTCCACGACTATCCCTGGCCCGTCGTCATCCCTCTCATCATCTTGCTGGTGGCAGGCGGCTGGTACTGCCGGCAGAAATGGCTCTCTATCTTGCTGCTGGGACTTGTCGGGCTCTTCCTGGTAATCGCCCTGCCGCCCCCGGCCTACCAGCAGTTGCCCGTGTCCCGAACTGTAGGCGACCTGACCATTGCCATCAATAGCCTGGGAATCGGCGAGCAAGTACGTGCCTGCGATTTCACCGTGAGAACGCAGCTACAGGGCGGGGTAAAGCGCAACTACAGCATAGAGGACATTCGGGTGACAGGCGCCGTGCGTCAGGTCCTCGGCTTCAGATGTTGGCAAGCCCACGAAATAGTCCTCGACGACACCGAAGAACTACAATCAGTCCGCATGTCCTCGTGGACATTTCCCCCGAGCTGGGCGCGCAGCATAGACCTGAGAATCAGCATACCGCGGTGGCCGGATCAACCCGTCGAGACTCTCACAGTGGCAATTCCAGCCAGAGGGACGCCCCCTGATCGCCTTCGTCACACCGCAGATGGCCCGACGAATCTTACCATCGCCGGGCTTGGCTGGATCAACGGCCAAACGGGATGGGCACAAGCTGAATGTCTCAACTTCACGCTTTCCTACATCCGGTCTCCATTCGGAACGGAGTACGGGGATATTCGGGTACGCCTCAGCGACCAGCATGGCACTATCCTTCGCACGGCTGGCAGAGGCGGCGGTCAGTACGGCGACCTGGCATCCGGCGATTACGAACTGCTGGACTTCCCTGAAGGCCTTACTCACATTCAGTTCGAGGCGTTCAGCGCCGCGGAACTCGAGGCCCACCGCCTGACCTTTGAATTCCGAGGGCTACCCAACCGCTAGCTGCTTCTCTGCGTTAGTTGTGCGCACGAGTTCTGAGAGCGCGCGGCGGAGGCATCTCAACAGCTATGGCCTGTGTTTTTCTGCATTGGCAATCGAGCAAATGTTTAGCAGCATGACGAGGCGATACGTGGGAACAAGGGGCAAAAGCATGACAGAAGGCCGCGAATTGAGGGTTGGAGAGAAGTCAGTTTATGCCACAGACAGTTCGCGCTCTGGCGCACAGAATTCACCGGCCGCCACCGCTTGCAGCAGAGCATCTTTGTCGCTGGATACATAGCCCGCGTCAGCCACGACAACTCCCTGGTCCTCGCACGCGCACGGAATGCCCACGGTACGGTGGACCGTAATCATGCCAAATCTACTCGCCTACGCGGGCCTGCTGTGCTTCAATTGCTTCCATCGAATGTACAAATCTCGTTGATGAGGTCCATGTAGTAGCGGAAGTTGTCGAACGGAACGTCGTGCGGCACGGCATGGTCCACCATCGGCGAAAAGCCCCCTTCTGCGACGAGTGGCTCCACCTTCGAGCGGACTTCATTCTCGATGTCCTGCTTGCTGCATCCGTCCCTCATGACGCGCTTGTCAATCCCGCCGAGCAGGAGAAGCTGCTTTCCGTGCTGCTTGCGGTAGGCAACCGGGTCACAGTTTGCGGCGGCCTCCAGCGGGAAAACCAGATTGACGTTCGCCTCCAGCCACAGGGCGTTGAGCTCATCCACGTTGCCGTCGCAGTCAACGGAGATGATGTCAATTCCGGCCTCGTTGACGACCTTCGTGACGCGCTTGAGCGGCTCCATCATGAACTCGCGGAAGAGCTTCGGGCTGATCAGCGAGCCGGTCTTCATCGCCATGTCTTCCCAGACATGCGCGTAATCCATGTCGGGGATCTCGCTCAGCGCGCGGTCAATGATGGTGAGGATGAAATCAGTAACGTATTCGGTCATCTCATGCACGAGGTCCGGGCAGTCGTAGTACCACAGCGCCAGGTGCTCCATGCCCACCCAGTTGCGGATCCAGCCGTAGTACGAGCCGATGTTCAGGTACAGAGGATAGTCGCGGTCGCGGACGCTGCGCTTGTAGTCCTCCCAGT
>JAUWOG010000015.1 GCA_030612305.1 Armatimonadota bacterium
TCTCAGCCTCCGACACCTCACCGAGCTTCAACTCGATGCTGCTGGAAATCGCCTTCTCGACTGCGCCTCTACTCCTGAATGGTAATTTCGAACAGGCCGATTCCAAAGGCGGGCCGCTGCACTGGACTCACTCAACATGGAGCGCCACCAATGAGACGAAGGCGGAGTTCAAGGTCGTAGATGGGGGGCGGTCAGGAAAGGCCTTGATGATTGACGGTATCGCAGGTTCGCTGAATCTAGTCTGCGGCCAGCCGGTGGATATCGTTCCCGGCAAGACCTACGTGCTGTCGGGCTACTACAAGACGGACGAGAACCGCGGCCATGCCTCGCTCATCGGCAAGAACAAGGACACTGGCAAGCAGGACCAGTACACCGGTATGCCGAGCCTGAATAAGGCCGACGACTGGACCCCCTTCTCCTGGGAGTTCACAGCCAACGAAGACAACGTGGAGTTCATGCTCTACCTGCGTAGCAGCGCGGTCGGCAAGATCTATTTCGATGACGTGAAGGCCAAGTTAAAGCCGTAGCCATCTTGTGGAACCGAGTGCCAAATACGATCTGAATAGTGGAGGATCTACATGCGACCGAGATCAGCCCAGTTCCTCAAGGACCTTATCTGTGCTCCGTCTCCCTCGGGATACGAGCAGCCCGCTCAGGCGGTAGTGCGCGACTACGCGGCCGATTTCGCTGACGAGGTGCGTACGGATGTGCACGGCAACGTCATTGCCGTACGCAACGCCGATGCGCCCGTGCGCGTCATGCTAGCCGGCCACATTGACCAGGTTGGCTTCATGGTGCAGCATATCTCCGACGGCGGAATGCTCAACATCGCCGCTATCGGCGGCATTGATGCGAAAGTCGCCGTGGCCCAACGCGTCACAGTCCACACGGCTAAGAAGGCCATTCCCGGCGTCATCGGCCGGCACCCGATCCATCTCATGTCTGCAGAGGCACGCGCCAAGGAGAAGCTGGAGATCGAGAGCCTCTGGGTGGACATCGGCGCCAGGGACAAGAAAGCAGCCGAAAAGCTCGTGGAGATCGGCGATCCAATTACGTATGATCTCCACTACACTGAATTGCAGCAAGACCTCATCGCTGCGCCCGGCCTCGATGACAAGGTCGGTTTATTCGCGGTGATGGAGGCGCTCCGCCTCGTACCCAAAACCAAGCTCAACTGCGCCGTCTATGCGGTATCCACTGTCCAGGAGGAACTGGGCTTGCGCGGGGCGCAGACTAGTGCCTTCGGGATAGACCCTCATGCCGGCATCGCCGTGGACGTGACTTTTGCCACCGACCAGCCCGGCGTGGACGAGAAGCGCACCGGCAAGGTCGAACTGCGCAAGGGGCCGTCGCTGGCCCGTGGCGCCAACGTCAATCCCGTGCTGCGCAAGATACTCGTTGATGCGGCGGACGCGCGGAAGATCCCCTACCAGAACGACCCGGCACCACGCGGCACCGGGACCGACGCCAACGCGATCCAGATCAACCGCGCAGGCGTCGCCGCCGCCCTAGTCAGCGTCCCCAACCGCTACATGCACAGCCCTGTTGAGGTCATCTCTCTGTCCGACCTGGAGAATGTGGCCAAGCTCATCGCCCACGCGCTGACCATGATAGACGGCGACACGGATTTCACGCCAATGTGACCGGCGCCAGGTTCACTCGCTGTCCCGACTCCGCTGACCGGTACGCCGCGTCAATGACGCGCTGTACGTCCACTGCCGCCGTCGCGCCGACAAGTGGATCCGCATCACACCGAATCAGCTCGATGAACCGCTCCATCTGCGGAGACAGGGAGTTGTCCACTGCGGGGAAAGTTGTGATCTCCGAGTCCTGCTGTGCGCCGAGGTGCAGCCGCAACTCCGTATCTGTGACCTCCAGCGACCCCTCCGTACCGTGAAGCACGATCTTGCGCTCTGCCGGCAGGCAGATGAAAGAGATCGCTGCCACACCCACGGCCCCGCCGGCGTATTCCATGGTCACTATTGCCCGATCGTCCACATCATAGTGCCCCGGCAGAGCGTTGCCCTGGCCGGTCGTAGCGTACACGGTCTCAGGCGGACCGGCGAACCAGTTCATCAAGTCGAGGATGTGCCACCCTGAGTCGATGATCGCCGTTCCGCCGGAGAGTGCCTTGGTTCCCCGCCAGCTCCAGTCGTCATCAAACGCCGCTTCCCAGCGGTACGTGATCGCCCCCCGAATCATGAACAGCGTTCCCAGCACCCCTGATTCGACGGTCTCCCTGGCGCGCTGGAAGCCGGCCTGGTACTTGCTCTGCCCGCAGACCATGAGGATACTGCTGCCGCTGTCTCTGGCCGCCTCCAGCGTCGTCCTTGCGCCCTGCAGATTATGAGCCAGCGGCTTCTCCTGCAGGACATGCTTGCCGGCACGGAGGGCTTCGCTCACTACCAGTGGATACAGATGGTGTGGCAGTGCCACGACGACCGCATCTATGTCCGCATTTGCTACAACGTCCTCCCACTTCTCTGTTACTGCGTATCCCTTCTCACCGAGCGAACGCCGCACGCCTTCCGAGACATCACATGCCACGACGACCTCGGCATCGCTCCGCTGTTCGATGACATCGAGATGGCTTCCGCCGATGCCGCCTGCTCCGATAACGCCAAACCTCAAGGGACGCATTCCTGACACCTCCAACCGCATTCGAGAACTCCCTGCTCTCTTCGCGGCGCTCCTGCCCGCTACCTCCCGAGAGCCCGACGGACTGCACATCCGGCCCGCTCCGCCACGCCTTCAGGCCTTGTCAGGCCGAGCATTTGCAGAGTATCATGTATATCGGGTCATGTCAGGCTGGCTGGCTGTTCGCCGGCCGGCCACAGTGATACATGCCACAGTCAGTGATATGGATGAAACGATAGCTGAGAGAAAGACCCATGAAAGCCACACACCACCTTTGTCACATTCCCCCAGTCGTTTTCCCGCTGCTGGTCAGCGTTACCTTGATTGCCGCGTTGCCGCTGCCGGTGGCGCAGGCGGAACCTCAACAGCCATTTGCAGTGTCGCATCTGGGGCCGCACCTGCGCTCGGCAGCCGCGTCACAGCTCTTTGCACACACCGCCGCGCGGCCGCCGCAGAACCTGACTGAACGCCTGGCCCCGGGCCGAGACAGTATCATCAAGGGCTACTCCCCCACCTGGGAAGGCGCTCTGGCGCGCGAGCTCCTGGCCGTTGATCTGCGCCACGACATCATCCGCGGCGCCGTTGCCGAGTACCAGTCTGACCTCATGGCGCTGGTGAAGCTGCAGGCCGGTGACAAGCACGACGGTACTTTCAATGCCGGCGCACTGCAGGACGACGCGGTAACAGCACTCAGTGTGGCCTTTGATCTTGCGCCACGGGTGCAGTCGGTGGATGTGTGGGCCGTGGTTCCGGGCGACGAGACACGTGAATACGCGCATGTGCCCGTGTTCTCTGTTTCGGTCCAGCGCGCCGACTTCGTGCAGGCGATGGCCGAGCCGCGCAAGGCCACGCACATACTCGGCCGCCTTGGCCTCGTCCGCTTCTCTCCCAATTACCTCCGCTACGCCGGCGGCCGCTACGGCGCAGGCCACCTCCTCGGGCTGCCGGTAAGCACCTACGACGCCCCGCCGGCGAGTGACGACTGGGAAGATCACGTCGCGGAGGCCTACGAACGCCTCAGCAATGCCGAGCCCGGCCATGTGAACATCCTCGAGCCGCTCAGAGGCCCGCACGGCCTCGCCGCGCTGACCATTGACGATGGGCCTCATCCCCTCACCACCCCGCTGATGCTCGCAGTGCTCCAGGACCACGGCGTTCATGCCACCTTCTTCCTCGTAGCGGAGAAGGCAGAGGAGTACCCGGAGCTTGTGCGGCGCATCGCTCGGGCCGGTCATGAGATCGCCAATCACTCCTACTCGAACCGTCGCGCCAACGAACTGCGGGATGCCGAACTGCTGGCCGAGGTCAGCGCTTGCCACGACGTCGTCGGTCGTATCACGGGGATGGCTACGGAGTACTTCCGCCCGCCGGGGGGGCGAGTTACGGAGGGTGGTCTCCGTGCGGTCGGCACCTCCGAGCACACAATGGTGATGTGGACCAACAATGCCGATGACTGGCTCAAGCCGAAGCCGAAAGTCATCGCGGCAAATGCGCTCGAAGGCCTTGGCCCCGGCGCCATCATCCTGATGCACCAGGGCAGCATGGAGAGCTTTCGCGCCTTGCCGCTGATCATCGAGGGCGCCGGCGCTGCGGGAGTGCAATTGGGCACGGTGTCAGACCTCGTCGCTGTGGGGGGAGCCGCCACCAGGGACATGAGCATAGAGGATGCACTGGTGTACCTGCATCAGCGCGGCTACAAGTGCGACGAATAGCCTCGATCGTTGCCTTCTCGTCGCAGCTTCATGTGGGGAAATTCGACGGGAGGAAATGCTTGACGTACTGGTCGGCAGCGAAGCGGTCGGTCATCCCGGCAATGTAATCGCATACCAGGCGGCTTCGTGCCCTGGCGTTGTCCGGGACGCGTTCGCAGGCCTCGATGAGCGCGGCATCGTTGTCCATGTACACCCCGAAGAGGCTGCCGATGATGCCACGGACTTTCTCGCGGTCCTCCACGAGTTCCTCACGGTCGTACACGCCCTCAAAGAGAAATGTCTTGAGTTCGTCGGCGGCTTCGACAACGCCATCGCTCATCGCCAGTCGTGGCGAGTCTACGCTGTGGGCGATGATGTCCTCAACCATCGTGCCGACGCGTGCACTATGGTCCTGCCCGAGGCGATCCATCAGTCCGGCGGGCAGATCCCTCGGCTCCAGCAACCCTGCACGCAGGCAATCGTCGAGGTCGTGATTCACATAGGCCACCCGGTCCGCCACCGACACGACGAGAGCCTCCAGAGTGCTCTGCGGGCCGGCGGCAAGCACTTCGGCGAGGTCGGCCTGGCCCTTGCTGTGCTGCACAATCCCCTGCCGCGTCTCCCAGGTCAAGTTCAATCCCGCACCATCCCGCTCGAGGTGGTCCACGACTCTGAGGCCATGTTCCTGGTGCTTGAATGAGCCCTGGGGATCATAGCGCCGATACGCCTCATCGAGTGCCGCCTCGCCGGAATGTCCGAAGGGCGTATGACCTACGTCGTGCCCGAGGGCAATCGCCTCGGTGAGGTCCTCGTTGAGGCGTAGCGCCTTGGCTATGGTACGCGCTATCTGCGAGACTTCGAGCGTATGGGAAAGTCGCGTGCGGAGGTGGTCCTCTCGCGGGGAGATGAAGACCTGCGTCTTGTGGGCGAGTCGGCGGAAAGCGCGGCAGAGGTGGATAATCCTGTCACGGTCGCGCTGGTAGGCAGTGCGCACGGGGCACGGCGGCTCGGCAAGATGTCTGCCGGCAGATACAGCGCTCAGGGCCGCGTGAGGCGACAGACTCTCGCGTTCGATCTCTTGCAGCCGCTCGCGGATAGTCATTCCAGCTCACTGCACAATCTGTGTGAAGTCCGCCAGGCGCAGATACAAACGGTCGAGCTCCCGCATGACAGCCAGCCGGTTCGTGCGCAGATCCTCATCTTCCACATTCACCATGACGGCCAGGAAGTAGTCATCTATCGGCTTGCTGAGGCTCTTGAGTATCTCCCAGGCGCGGTCGTAGTTCGCCCCGCCGTTGAGCGCTGCGTCAAGCTGCTCCGCAGCCAGTGCGCAGGCGTCCCACAGGTGTTGTTCGATCGGCTCGGTGAACAGCCCGACGTGCACCTCTGCGCCGGCAGGCAGATCGGTCGGCCGCACGATATTCGCCGGCCTGGTGGCCGTGTCAACGGTCCGCTCGAATTCCTCGTCCTCGGCGCGAATCTCGGCGAGCGCTTTCCCTCTGATGATGATCTCGACAGCATCATCCCAGGGCGTCGCCAGCGTGGCCCTTATGATGTCATAGCCGACTCCCGAGGTCTCGAGGAGGTTCTCGATGCGGGCAGCAACGAAGTCCTTCAACTTCGTTCCCGCCTCGGCCACGTCCGGCATCTCATTATCGGGCAGGTCCGGCAGCAGTCCCATCACCAGGCTCGCGACATCCGGCAATGAGAAGTGCAGCCCGCGTTCGAGGCAGATAGCGATCAGCCCCTGAGATTGCCTGCGCAATCCCATCGGGTCCTTCGTGCCCGTCGGCTCCATCCCCAGGTAGAACGCCGCGGCAAGATTGTCAATTCTGTCCGCGACACTGAGCAGTGCGCCACCAGGAGAGGTGGGCAAATCCGCGTCGGCAGTCACCGGCATGTATTGCTCGGTGATAGCTTCGCACACCGTCCGGCTCTCCCCGCCGGCTGCGGCATAGTATCCGCCAATGACGCCTTGCAGATCGGCGAGCTTGGTGTCACCGACCATCTGGGTGATTTGATCTGTTTTACATATCGCGGCGGCACGCTGCAACGCCTCAACGAGGTCGCCATCAACCCCCAGGCGCTGACACAGCCACTTCACCACTATCTCCAGGCGCATCGTCTTGTCGTGCAATGTGCCCAGCTTGCCGAGGAAGGTGACGCGACGCAAGTCCTCCCGCGCTTCGTCCTGACTTCGCTTGGTGTCTTCGCTGACGTAGAACTCGGCATCCGCAAGGCGAGCGGCAATCACCTTCTCGTGCCCGCCGATGACTACTGGCCCCGCCTCAGCCACGATGTTGGCAACCACAATGAACCTCGCCATCAGCGAGCCGCTCTCCGGCACCACCGGGAAGTATGACTGGTGCTTTTCCATCACCGTCGCGATGACCTCGTCAGGCAGTTCAAGATACCGCTCATCAAAGCGCCCAATGAGACAGGTTGGCCATTCGACGAGGAAGTTGTTCTCCTCAACTATGTCGTCACGCAGCACCGCCGTCGCATTCACTTCCGCGGCCACCGCCTGTGCCTGTTCCACTATCTGCCTTCGCCGGCGGCGGTGGTCTGCAACAACGTACGCATCCTCCAGCTTCTCCAGGTACTCCCCGGCGTCACTAAGCTCCACCGGCTCGGGATGCAGAGCGCGATGTCCGTGCGTCACTCTGTCACTCGCCAAGTCCGCGATTTCAATCGGCACGACATCTGCGCCCAGCAAGGCGACTAGCCAGCGGATCGGCCGTACGAAGCGCATCTCCAGCTCCCCCCAACGCATCGTCTTGGGGAACTCTAGGGATCCAATCATGCCCGTCAGCAGGTCGGGGAGCACTTCGATGGCCGCCCTGCCTTCCTCTTTGACCGTGGCGAATACGAAGCTGCCTTTGTCGGTCTTGCGCACAGTGATCTCTTTGACACCAATCCCCCGAGCCTTTGCGAAGCCAAGGGCCGCATCCGTCGGGTCGCCATCTTCTGTAAACGCTCTCTCAACAGGCGGCCCCTTATGCTCGACCTGCTGGTCGGGCTGGTTCTCTGCCAGGCGCTTGACAAGTATCGCCAGCCGCCTGTGCGTTGCATAGGTGGCGATCTCCCCGTAACTCAACCGAAGCTGCTTGAGCCCCGCCGCCATGAGCTCTTCCATCTGCTGCAAAGCGGGTAGCACAGCATTGGACGGTATTTCCTCCGTGCCTATCTCCAGCAACAGGTCGGGCATCGGTACTACTCCGTTCTCGAGCTATTGGCAAAGGGCAGCCGGAACACGACGCCCCTCATCGTTCAGGATACGAGCAGCGGGAAACCGAGTTCCTCGCGGTGTCGCACATACGTCTTCGCCACGTCGCGGGCGAGATTGCGCACACGTTCGATCATGCCGGGCCTCTCGGTAATGGACACCGCCCCCCGCGCTTCGAGCAGGTTGAACGCATGAGAGCAGGTCAACACGAAGTCGTGAGCCGGCAGCGGCAGGCCGCGCTTCGTAAGCTGGGCGGCCTCCGCCTCAGACATGTCGAACAACTGCCGGAGCATGTCAACATCCGCCGCCTCGAAATTATAGATGGAGAACTGGCGCTCCTCTTCGTACTTGATTTCTCCATACGTCACCGAGTCACTGTACTGCAGCTCCCGGTAGTCGTCCACGTCCTGGAGGTACATGGCCAGCCGTCCGAGACCGTAGGTAATCTCGGCCGATACGGGCTTGCAGGGGAGGCTGCCAACCTGCTGGAAGTAGGTGAACTGGGTGATTTCCATCCCATCCAGACGCACCTCCCAGCCGAGCCCTGATGCACCCAACGTGGGCGCCTCCCAATCGTCCTCAACGAACTTCACATCGTGAGTGGCGAGATCGAGGCCGATGGCTTCGAGGCTGGCCAGGTACATCTGCTGCACCTCTGGCGGCGATGGCTTGAGGATGACCTGGAATTGGAGGTGCTTCTGGAAACGGTTGGGATTCGCGCCGTAGCGTCCGTCACTGGGCCGGCGCGATGGCTGCACGTATCCCACTCGAACCGGCTCCGGGCCAAGAGTCCAGAGGAATGTTGCCGGGCACATCGTGCCGGCACCTACCGGCCAGTCATAGGGCTGCATGATAATGCAGCCGTGACCGGCCCAGAACTCCTGGAGACTGAATATCAACTGCTGATAGGTCATTCGCTGCCTCCGGCCCGCGCCGCAACAAATCCCCGGACAGGCAAAATTCAGACGGCGCCCTCATGCGAGCGCCGTTGATAGTCCGGCTTCGTTGGCGACCCGCGGCACGGCCCCTATTCCGCGGCCCGCATTTTCGCGGCCTGCTCGGGAGCCACGCGTGGTAGCTTCCGCCGTATTCGTGACAGCGCGTTGTCTATGGACTTTATCTTGCAGTTCAACACGCTCGCCATTTCCCGGTACGATTTCCCTGTCTGGTACTCTGACAGCACTTCCCACTCGAACGGTGACAGCTCGTCCCGCAGCGTCTCCCTCAGTACCCGCTCGCCTTCTCTGCCCAGCACCAGCGCCTGTGGATCCGCCTGACCTTCGGAGTTGAGTATCTCCGAGAGGTCGCGGTCTTCATCGGCACCGCTGGGAGGTGCTTCAAGCGACACCGACGAGTTCAGCGGCGTCTGCTTCTGCCGCGTCGCCGCCTTGATTGCTGATATCATCTGCCGTTGGATGCAGACTTTCGCAAAACAGGCGAACGAGGTGTGCCGGTCCGACTTGAAGTCAGTGATAGCCTCCCAGAGACCGATAAGCCCGATCTGGAGGAGATCGTCTCGTTCGGCTCCCTGAAGGAAGTACGACTTCACTTTCGATCTGACGAGGTTGCGATACTTGTAGAGCAGGTACTCACAAGCTTCCTTGTCAGATTCATCCTGCGCCCGTCTAACCAGTTCCTCGTCCGAAAGCGGCTGGTACGCGAGTGTCCTTCGACGCTGAGCGGCCTCGCGAAAGAACTCAGCAGGATTGACCATTCCTCGGCTCCTCGATCTCCAGGATGGTGCCAACGCGGTGTGGCGTTGCCCGGCCGGTATCTCAGTCTCCCAACCCGCGCCTGGGGGTGATGTGCTTCTCACTCCCACCGAGCTTTCCGGCTTGAGATCCTCGGCCGTATCTGTCCATAAGGTTATGATCGCGCATACTACTGAAGTGTGGCAGGCTATGTCGTCAAACGCGCCAACACCAACCACCCCGATTCCTGCTTTGCGCACCACCTCCGTTTCATTCTCTCGATGTCCTGCCCGTGAGCCGGCAGTACTAGTATTCGCCAAGATTGCTCATGAAGAGCAAGAACCCCTTCGCAGCGTGCAGCTCGTACACTTGCCCGCGGAAGAATGAGTTCGCCATCACCTCTGCATTCAGACCATAGGCCAGGTGTCCGGCGCCGAAAGCAACGTGCGCGAAACACAAGCCTACGAAGACCCCGAAAGCCGCCGCAATAGTGGAATCGAAAGTCCCCAGATCCGACTTCCATTGGTGCTGTATCAGGTGGGAAATGACAATCGTGACGGCCGCCAGCACCAGGAAGACGGTCAGGTAAGCCGCTGTATGGGAAAACGTGGGAGAGGCGAGTCCTCTGTATGACACTGCGGCTATTTTCAGTGCCGCCCAGATACCCACGGCATCTATGATAGCGCAAATCCCGCCGCGTTTGACCTCGATGACCACGAAGAGAACAATCAGGCTAATGGTCACGTAGTCAAGCCACGTCATCCAGCCCACTCCTTGGCGGACCTACCGCTCACCGACCTCAGTGCACGCACTGCGGCCCGGTAACGGTACGCAATGCCGCGCCGTCTTGCTGGCATCACACAATGACATTGCTGCTTCGGGCACCTGGGGATTGTGACTAAGCGGCGATAGCTGCTGCGACGTGGTGGTGTAGTTACCTGCAATTATAGGCGACAACCTGCGGCCCGTCAAGGAAAATCGCCGAGCCCTTCTTGCGTGCGCCAGACCGCCTCACCGGCTTACCGCCGCCGAGACATAACCGACAACGCCCGGGGCCGGAATCACCTCTCCCGAGTGCCCATACTTCAGTATCTCCGCCCGCGTTGCGCCCAGTTGCGATGCCGCCACCAGCATCCCCGCCACCGCGCCGCGACCGCACATGCTGATGTCGGGCCGCGTTCGCAGGAGGCCTTCGGGGTCCATGCTCGCCATCAACTCGATGAGTATCCTGTCCTGTGCCTCCACGACGCGCGCCGGTTCATGGTGGGTCATGTCGGTGCTGGCAATGATGACAACATCAGTCCCTCTGGCCGCCTCGGCGACTGCATCCCCCACCCGCTTGCTCTCCGCCCAATCCTGTCGCACTACCCGAATCGGCACGATGGGGCACGCCTCACCATACACATGCTGCAGCAAAGGCACCTGCAGTTCGAGAGTGTTCTCGTCCGCAAACGCTTCCGAGCCGTCAGTGAAATCCGGCAGCCCGGCCGCAATGCTTCTGGCGAGCTCATCGTGGATGGCGGCATCACCCAACGGCGTTCGCCAGCAGCCCGATGTCTGTATCGCCGGTCTCGAGTCATAGGAGTGTCTCGGCCCGATGATGATGGCCGCCTCAGGAACGCCATCCTGAGCCAGCCGCAAGAAGGCGTGCGCGGCGATAGCCCCCGAGAAAGTGTATCCGGCGTGCGGGCTCACAAGGCCGATGATGCTCCGCTCCCCGTCGGGGTTGACCGTCGGGAGTGCTCCCGGCCCGCGCGCATCGAGGTAGCAGGCTTCGATCTCGCGCTCCAATGCCGCGGCGTTTGCCGCGTACCACTGCCCAGCCAGGCTGGGCAAACGAACAGGCCCACTGCTCATCTCATTGCCCTCCCATCCAAGCTTGATGCCTCACAGTGTCTCGAGGACTTCCTCTATCTCATCCCCTGCAGCCGCGCCCGACACACGGAGATCCCGGCCGTCTCGCCGCACCTGCAGCTCGATCTCTCCGGACTCCTTACTCCGTTTGCCGATGACCGCACGGAGTGGATACCCTATCAGTTCGGCGTCATTGAACTTCACGCCTGCCCGTTCCTCACGGTCATCCAGCATCACGCGAACACCGCGTGCGCTCAGGTCATCGTGGAGCTCGCCGGCCACTGCAGCAAGTTGCTCGTCGTCGGGATCCAGCAGTAGAATCACGACCTCGAAGGGGGCCACTGATCGCGGCCAGATGATCCCCTTCTCGTCGTGGCACTGTTCGACGACGGCGGAGATGATCCGACTCACGCCGATACCGTAGCAGCCCATTACCATTGGAATCTGCCGGCCGTTTTCATCCTGGACCAGCGCATCCAGCGCCTCGGAGTACCGCGTCCCCAGCTTGAATATGTGCCCCAGCTCGATGGCGCGATAGCTTCGCAAGTGTCCCTCGGCACATTCGAGACATCCGTCTCCGTCCACTGCATTCCTGATGTCGGCGTACTCGGTCACCTCGAAATCCGCACCGACGTTGACGCCCCCAATATGAGCGTCGGTCTGATTCGCGCCGGTGATGAAGTCACTCATCGCGGCGATCTCGGGGTCCGCGATTATGCGTACGTCATCCGGCAGCCCGACAGGACCGGCGAAACCGACAGCCGCACCGGTGAGCGCCTCGACCTCTTCCTCGGTGGCCATTCTGATATCGCCGGCCTGCAGATAGGCGGCGAGCTTCTGCTCGTTGAGTTCGCGGTCGCCGCGCACCAGAGCCGCAAAGAACCCCTCCCGAGTGTTGAACAGGAGGGTCTTTACAAGGCGGTCCGGAGTGACGTCGAGCATGTCCGTGACCTGCTCGATAGTGCGTGCGTTCGGCGTATCCAGAAGCTCCGGCTTGCCCGCGGGCTCGACTTCGAGAGCCTCGGGCGCGCGGCACGCAGCACACTCGGCATTGCTCGAATAGTCGCACTTGTCGCACTTGTAGAGCGTGTCCTCGCCATTTTCGCACAGGAGGGCGAATTCGCGGGTGTCAAAGCCGCCCATCGAGCCCGCATCGGCGCGAATGATCTCCACGTCGAGGCCAATGCGCTCAAATATCGTCACGTAGGCGTCGTACATCTTGTCGTAGGACAGATCCAGTCCGGCGCGGTCAATGTCAAAGCTGTAGGCATCCTTCATGATGAACTCTTTGACGCGGATCAGCCCACCGCGTGGCCTCATCTCATCGCGCACCTTCGTCTGAATCTGGTACAGCGTCAGCGGCAGTTGCTTGTATGAGGTCACATCCTCGGCAACCAGCGAGGTGATGTTCTCTTCGTGTGTCGGCCCGATGCAGAACTCCCGACCGTTGCGGTCCTTCATTCGCATCAGCGGCGGATCGAAACTCTCCCAGCGCCCCGTCCGTTCCCACAGGTCCCGCGGCTGCATCACAGGCAGAAAGAGCTCTATCGCCCCGGCGCGGTTCATCTCCTCACGCACGATCTGCTCTATGCGCCTGAGCACAATATGGCCC
>JAUWOG010000224.1 GCA_030612305.1 Armatimonadota bacterium
GATGCACCCCGAGGAGCTTCTGGTGCATCTGTCGGAACACCTGGATGCACTGAGCAAGATCATCGCGCGTCACGAGGGGACAGTTGACAAGTACACCGGGGACGGGATCATGGCTTTCTGGGGTGCGCCGGCGATGCTCCCGGACCATGCGATGCTGGCCTGCCGGGCGGCGATTCTCTGCCAGAGGAAGGCCCGCGAACTCAACGAGAAGTGGATTGGTGAGGGGAAGCCGGTGCTGGAGATCCGCATTGGCATCCATACGGGGGAGAGCGTCGTAGGGAACATCGGCTCGAGCGAGCGGCTCAACTATTCCGTGCTGGGCGACAGCGTGAATGTCGCCAGCCGTCTCGAAGGCCTCAACAAGACGTACGCGACAAGGATCATCGTCAGCGAAGCGACGTATGAGAGAACGTCGGATGAGTTCGTGCACCGGCCGCTGGACGTCGTGACCGTGAGGGGAAGGCAGGAGGGTCTCAGGATCTGTGAGTTGATGGATGAGGAGGACTATGGGTCCCTGGCCGAGGCGAGAGCAGTGGCAGCGCAATTCCGTGAGGCGTTCGACGCGTACATCGGCGAGGACTGGGAGCACGCGGCAGAGCTTCTGGAGGGCTTCCTCGGCGAGTATCCTGAGGATGTGCCGGCGCGGATTCTGCTCGACAGGTGCGGGGAGATGAACTGAAGTCCGGCTCGGGTGGCGGCGAGAATGACAGGCGCGCCTGAGGGGCTCAGTAGCGACCGTGTTCGGCGACGACCTCGACCATCGCTTTGAGGTTGTCGAACTTCGCGTCGGCGGGTACTTCGTCGGCAGTCACCATGATGTAGCCGCCGCCGTCCATACCCTCGCGCAGACAGCGCATGGCTTCCCTGCGGGCGTCATCCACCGTGCCCCGGGCAAGGATCACGCAGTCGAAGTTCCCCATCAGGCACATCCTGGAGCCGTAGAGCTGCTTTGCTTCCGCGAGCGTGATGTCGCCCTCGTTGGGTTCGAAGGTCTCGACGAAGTGGACGCCGGCGTCGGCGAACATGGGCATGAGATCGCGGATCTTGCCGAGCGTGTAGAGGCCGAGGTACTTGTCGGGGTGCGGTTTGACGACCTCCATGGCCGCCACGATGTCGGGCAGTTGCCACTGCTCGAACATCGCCGGGCCGAGTTGCGAGCCGGTTGCCCAGCAGACGTCAAGCCAGGCGACCTGGGTCGGAGCCGCTACGAATGCCTCGATCTGCTTCACCATGATCTGTCGCTCGACTGCGAATAGCTCATTCATCAGGTCGGGATAGTCCATGAGGTCGAGCATGAAGCCCTGCATACCGCGCCTGGCGGCGAGGGCTGTGTAGGCCGGGCCGAGTGCGACGCTGGGCATGCCATCCTCCCCCATGAATGCGACGGCCTCGGTGACGGTGTCATAGGTGTAGCGGCCCGTGAAGCCATCGAGGGTGAGCCGGCGCATCTCAAGCAGGGCACGCCAGTCCTCGACGGTCTTGATGGGGTAGTCGGTGGTGGTGGTTATCATGGGATCGTTGGGTGCGAAGTTGGAGACTGTCTCGCCGATCATCGTGCGCGTCGGCGTCCGGGTTTTCCACTCGCTTGCGATGGCACCGTCCGCGCGGCGGCCGAGTTCGCGTGTCTCCTCGCTATATCCGTCGGGCAATGAGAAGACGGCACCGCAGCCGAGCGGCCCCCGGTGGTGGCACGAGCCGAGCATCTGATGGACCTCGAAGACGGCCTTCCAGTCCGAGCGTCCGAGGATCGTGTGGGCGAAGCGGCAATGAATGAGGGGTGCAACGGGGACGATGTCGGGCTGTTGGCCCTTCACTGCCGCAAGGAATGCTTGCTTCCTGGTCATCGCCATGTTCTCATCTCCGGCCTGTCATCATTTCGATGCGCCATCTTCGCGAATGGCCTGTGCCGCCGCGCGGATTGTCTCCGGCTCCTGGGAGTGGTGCACGTTGATGGCACGGAAGCGTTTTGCGGCGGCCTCGGCGTTCGGGCACGCGCCGGGGACGTACTGGACGTAGTTGGGCAGGGGGATGCCGAGTGAGGTGCGGCGCTGCTGCTGCATGGTCTGGAAGACGTGCTCGAGGTAGTTGATTTCGGCGTAGTTGCCGAGTGGCGCAGGGAGGCGGACAGGGTAGAGCCAGTAGTTGGGCTGCGTGTCGGGATAGACATGAGCCAGCTCGATGTCGGGAACGTCGCCGAGCTCGTGCTCGATGACCGCGACGAGCTCTCTGCGCCTGGCGTCGAATTCGGGGAGCTTGTCGAGTTGCGGGAGGCAGACGGCGGCCTGGAGTTCGCTCATGCGGTAGTTGTGGCCAAAGGCGAAATGCCCGCGCGGGGTGATGCCGGCAATGGAGATGCGCTCCGGGGCCGCGAGGCCGTAGCCGTACCAGGGCATTCCGCAATTGGCGAAGAGCAGAGCGCGCTTGTAGATTTCGGGATCGCCGGTTGCGACAATGCCGCCCTCGCCGGAGCTGATGTGCTTGCTCTGCTGGAGACTGTAGCAGGCGACGTCGCCGATGGTGCCGACTTTGCGCCCGCGGTGGAGCGGTCCGTAGGCCTGGGCGCAATCCTCAAGGACCTTGAGGTCGTGCTTGTCCGCGACCGCCATGATTTCGTCCATCGGTGCCGGCTGGCCCCAGAGGTGCACGACCATGACCGCCCGCGTGCGTTCGGAGATGCGCGCCTCGATGCCTTCGGGTGAGATGTGCAGGCTCCTGGGATCCACGTCCGCAAAGACGGGGATGCACCCGATTGAGACGACGGGCAGGGAGACGAAAATCGGTGCGCTGGCGGGACAGATGACCTCGTCACCGGGCTCGAGGCCGAGGCCGGCGAGGGCCGTCTCTTCGGCGCAGGTTCCGGAACATACGCCGAGGACGTACTCGCGGCCGAGCCATGCGCCGAACGCTTCCTCGAAACGCGCGGTGAAGTTGTCGTAGCCAAGGCCTCGCCAGAGCTCTCCGCTCTCAAGCACTTCGCGCAGGTTCGCCAGTTCCTCTTCGCCATAGCATCGTTGCGGCATTGCGCAGCCCTCCTGTCAACCTGGTGCGCCAATGAAACTGAGTTTGCCGCCGGGATTATGTATGACAACAGCCGGAGAGTCAACGGGGAGATGTTGCCAGGTGCGGTCGGATAGTGTACGCGGTAGCGATGCGTGGCTGTGTGGGTTGGCTCACAGCGGAGAGGCTGGTGCAGAAGGAAAGGGCAGGCAAAGGGAGAACTGACTGAGAAGAGGATTTCATGTCTGTGAGGCTTCAGGGGAATGGGAAGGTGAGGATAAGTGGCGGATGTGATCTGCACGATACTCGGAGGCGGACGCGGGGCAAGGCTCTTTCCGCTGACCAAGGAGCGGTGCAAGCCGGCGGTGCCGGTCGGCGGGAAATACCGTCTCATTGACATACCGATCAGCAACTGCCTGAACTCAGGCTATGGACGCATACTCGTGATGACGCAGTTCAACACTGCGAGTCTGCACCGGCACATCAGCCGCGCCTACGCGTTCGACGCGCTCTCCGACAGGTCCATAGAGATCCTCGCCGCGCAGCAGACGCTGGAGACGTCGGACTGGTACCAGGGGACGGCTGACGCGGTGCGGCAGAATCTGCGGCACATGCACTTCGCCCATGCGAGTCACATGCTGATTCTGTCCGGCGACCACCTCTACAGAATGAACTACCAGGATCTCATCCGCCATCATGACGAGGTATCCGCCGACGTGACCCTGACCGTTCAGCCCGTCACGGCGAGGCAGGCACGCGGCTTCGGCGTCGTGAAGGTCAACAGCGATGCCACCGTCACCGCCTTCGCGGAGAAGCCCGATGACGAGGCGCTGCTGAATGAGTTTGCGCTGCCGGAGCCGGTGGGTCACGACCGGGCGTCCGGTGAGCCGCTGACGCACCTGGCGTCGCTGGGCATCTACGTCTTCCGGCCGGAGGCACTCAAGGAGATGCTTGAGAGCTGGGAGTTCGAGGACTTCGGACATGAGGTGATACCGGCGGTGATCGGGCACCGGCGTGTGGCGGCGTATGCCTTCACGGACTACTGGGCGGACATCGGGACGATCTCGGCGTTCTATGAGGCGGGGCTGGAGCTGACGTCGCCGTTGCCGCGCTTCAATCTGTACGATCAGGGCTGGCCGATATACACGCGTTCGCGCTACCTGCCGCCTGCGAAACTGAGCGAGACCGATATCCGGAGCTCGATCGTGGCCGAGGGCTCGATTATCACCGGCAGTTGCATCGAACGCAGCACGATTGGCGTGCGCAGTGTGGTGGGCGCCGGCTGCGTTATCCGCGACACGATACTGATGGGCTCGGACTACTACGATCCGGCGGCGCCGGTGCCCGAGAGGGGCTCTCGGACGGACCTGGCGGACCTGCCGCTCGGGATCGGGACTGATTGCTCCATCGAGGGTGCGATTGTGGACAAGAACGTGTATATTGACGGCGGAGTAGTCATCAAGGGCCGGCCTGGCAGCGGCGTCAATGCCGACGACGACGCCTACTGCATCCGCGACGGGATAGTGATCGTGCCGCGGAGCCAGGTGCTGGCGGCCGGCACCAAGATAGAGGTATAACCGCGGATTTCCCCATTCGAAGGGAGTGATGTTGATGAAGGTGCCAATGGCGGCGGTGGTTTTTCTAGTGATGGTAGCAAGTGTGGCGCTTAGTGCAGAGCCCAATGTGGTGATGCAACCGGGCGGGGCGATGTATGTCAACGGCGAACCGTTCATGCCAATAGGAGTCTGGTGCAGCGGTGACACGAAGTTCTCGGATCTCAATGCCTGGAACATGAATACCGCTTTCGTCGGACTGTCGCGCAAGGACCCCGAAGAGGGAGCGAAGGTCTTTGGGGCGCGGCTGTCAGAAGCCACTGATGTGGGCCTCAAGGTGATCGGGTATTTCGGCTACGGCGGCTGGGGCGAAGAGAAAAAGCCGCCGGGCTGGAGGGAAGAGGAAATGCGCCCGTATCTGGCCTACAAGGACCACTCGGCGCTAATCGGATGGTGCCTGGGAGACGACCTGCTGGTCGAGCGGCATCTGGAAGGGGTCAAGCAGGCGCATGAGATCGTCAAGCGCATTGACCCGGTGCATCCGACGATGGGTGATTGCAACGGTCGCGC
>JAUWOG010000596.1 GCA_030612305.1 Armatimonadota bacterium
TACAACTGGTAAGCAGGAGATAGCAGCGACAATACTTGCTGTTCCGATGGCGAAACCCGAAGACTACGACGTCGGGCGAGCGAAGCCAAGTGGCTCAACTGTTGGCCCCAGTCTCAAGACAGGAGGGCCTTCGATGAGGCATCCGGCGATAGCCATGCTGATGCTGTCAGCCGCCGTCGGAGGGAAGAGTCAGTCGGGGCAGAAGCAGCGCCGCTTGCCTGCGCAGCGCTACGCCAACTCGTCGAGGTAGCGCTCCGGGACTACGTTGCCCCGGTTAAGGATGTGGCGGGGGTCGAGTTGGTGCTTGGTGCGTGCGGTCTCGCGCAAGCCTTGCTCACCGTACATCAGGTACAGGTACGGCCATCTCGTGCCGTCTTCCTCATACGATTTCTTGCCCACGCCGTGCTCGGCTGAGATCGTACCACCAAGCTCCACTCCACGCCTCGATAGCGCCAGAAACGCCCTGTCAGAAGCCGCGAGTTCCTGCTCTGTTGCCGGTATGAAATCCCAGTGCAGGTGGTTATTGCCAATATGGCCGAAGAGGACGTACTCGACGCCTGAGGCGTCACCTATCTCTCTGTACGCCGCCATGATCTCATCGAGCGCCTCATCAGGCACCGCTACGTCGGTGGCGACCTTGTGCGTGTGGAACTGCCGCACGGCTTCGTGAATCATCTCCGGCACGGCATGGCGAATGTCCGTCATTTCCGCCCGGTCCTTCTCCGAAAAGCCGCTCCAGTCCTCGACGCAGCCATGCTCCTCCAGCAGGTCCACCCATGCCATCAGGATCTCGTCTTCGTCCCCCTCCACCGCCTGCTCGAAGTAGATGGCAGCCCCCGCGTTCTCTGGGATGTTCGGGTACTTGTTCCGCAACATTCGCAGCGTATGGGAATCGAAGAACTCGATGGCCAGGGCCTCAATGACGCTGTCGGGGTCGCGTGTGGCCTCACGCGCGGCTTTCACGAAGCCAACGGCATCATCAACGCTCGCGAAGTAGCCGTAGCAGTCGAAGATGTGCGGCGGCAATGGCAGCAGGCCGAGGCGGATCTCAGTCACCACGCCCAGCGTGCCCTCGCAGCCGATGAAGAGATCAATGAGGTCAGTCGTCTCGAGGCCCACGAAGTAGCCCGACGCATCCTTGACCGCCGGCGCCTGGTAGGTCGGCATCTGCACCGTCAGCGTCTCTCCCGAACTGAGCTCGACCTCAAACTCGCCATTCTCATCGGAGAACACTTCGCCGCGCTTGATGTCGAGGACCTCGCCGCATGACAGCACTACTCGGATCGCCTCGACCCATACGCGCGTGGCCCCATAATGGAAGCTGCGCCCGCCAGAAGAGTTACAGGCTACCGTCCCCCCCAGGAACGCCGTCGTCTCGGTCGGATTAGGAGGATAGAGCAGGGCCTCAGCAGCCAGCAGCGGCGCCAGTTCCTGGAGCATTATCGCCGCCGGCGCGATGGCATAGAGCTCCTCGCGGTTGAGGTAAATCGTGTGCTTGCCGTCGGAGAGCGCTTCTTCTCCCGCGTCCGGCTCTGCACTCATCGGCCGGACCAGCGCCTCAGTGGACAGCACAACGCCTCCCAGCGGGACGCGCGAACACGTCAATCCCGTGCCGCCTCCGGAAATGCTCACCGGGATGGCCCCATCATAGCAGTGCCGCAGCACTGCACAGACTTCCGCCTCCGAGGTGGGGAAGAAGACCTGGTCCGCCTCACCCCTGATCGCGGTTGACTCATCGGTCAGATAGTTCTCTATGACATCCGGATCGTCCGAACTACGCACCGATGCCAGCTCAACCTGAACCGGCTCCAGAGCATCTATCACATTCATTATCGCCTCCGTTATGGTCTCTTCATCCGCTCTTGATATCTATGATGGGGGCACCGTCGAATGCGTCAAGGCCTCTGACGAAAAGCGTATTGCCCTCGACCTTGATTAGCTCGACACGCGTGACGCCGATGGGGTTCGGGCGTCCGGGGCTGTGTGTGGCGAAAACGCCGTGCAATGGGACGCTCATATCGCCGCGCGGATGCACCTGAAGAGTTGCGCGGTCGCTTTCCGTCAGTCGGTGCATCCAGTAGAGCACCAGCAGATGCTTCTGCTCCTCGATGAGCAGGAGAGCCTCGCCGAACTCCGGCTTCACCTCGATGACCATCACATCGGGCTCATCGGTGGCGCGTGCGATGGCGATTGGCTGGATGCTGATGGGGAGACTGTTGTCATTCATCTGGCGCGGCAGCCTTTCCATCCCAATTGCTCCCGGCTCGCTTTCAGATTCCATGTACCGGCTGCGGAATGCCCAGCAACTCGCGCTTGCGCCTCAGGTAGTAGAGGTAATCATCATAGCTGACATCCGGCGGCACGCGGTGATCCACATGCGGGATGACGCCGCCCTCCTCAACTAAGGGCACGAGGTTTTGGAGTTCCTCCTCTATGGCCTCGCGGCCTTTCGCCAGGGCCCGCTTGTTCACGCCGCCGAGCAGCAGGACGCGCTTGCCCCATCGCTTCCGTATCTCGAACGGGTCGCTGCCTCCCGCCACCTCGACCGGAAACATCGTATTCACGCCGCCGTCGAGCCAGC
>JAUWOG010000255.1 GCA_030612305.1 Armatimonadota bacterium
AAGCCGAACCTGCAAGGGTGGCACAGAATCTACATCGGAATGGAGCCGTATTCGGCCTGCCAGTTCTGGCTCTCGAAGCAGCAGATCCGCCACGCGGTTCCCTCGTATCTGGGAGGCCCGAACAGGCGTGGCCGTGACCGCTTTCTGCAGGAATTCTATCTGAAGAGCGCCGACATGACGGGCCAGGATGTCTGCGTGGCTATCGGCGGGGCGCGTTTCTGGCGTGAGGCTTCGCTGCGCCACATTCGCTTTGTTCGGATGACGCCGGAAGAGGTCGTCCACTTCCATCAGGTGCGCAAGCTGGCGCGGGTAAGAGGCCGCCCTTATGTGGGATATGTGGAGACCGTGGAAGGGGCGTTCACTCAGCCGAAGGAGCTGACATTGCGAGAGTACCTGCGCAACGAGATGCGCCTCAATAAGGATCGCGGCGCGACAGAGGTATATGTACATGTGATTCGTCTGGGCATCAAGGCCTGGTATCACAGCGATGTCGTCGAGCGAGACCAGATAGAATCGGAAGCGCAATTCAAGCAAGCACGGCAGAAGGTGGTTGATACCTTTGGCACGAGTTTGCCAGAGAAGGATGGCAGTCTGTCACTGAAGGGCGGAATGCAATGGGCGGCATGGATGAAACAAGGGGATCCGCTTTCCGTGGCGCTGGCCGAAGGCCATGCCGTGGGTCTGAAGGTGTTCGCCGACATGGGTGTGAACGTCACCCATATTATTGATGCGCCGCAACTGACGGAGCGCACCGTCGTAGAGCATCCTGAGTATCTTTCGTCACACAAGATGTTCATTGACTACAAGCAGGCGGGGGTTCGCGACTATTGCGTCTCGGTCGCACGGGAGTTGATGACGAAGTACGACGTTGACGGTCTCAACCTCGATTTCGCCCGCTGGGGCTACAACAAGGCGTATGACGAGGCCTCGCTGGTTGACGTGATGCGGCGAGTTGACCAGGCACGGAAGGAAGCTGAGGAGAAGTGGGGGCACCCAATTCTCATCGCCACCCGCATTCCGTCGTATCTCTACGACCCCGACTCCCGGGTTTACTCCGGGGAGCATCCCTGGTTCACGGCGGCGTTGCAGACCTGGGCCCGCGAGGGCTGGATAGACCGCGTCATGCCGTGCGTGACATGGGATAAGGTACACGAACTCTCTCTACAGCGGTATAGGGCGGCTGTCGCGGGGACGGACGTGGAGCTTTGGGGGGATCTCTACGGCCCGCTGCATACGGGCAGGCCGCGTTCATACTATCTCGACACCGCGCGGCGCTGGGTGACGGAAGGCGTTGACGGTGGCTTCTTCATCTACACACGCGACCGGCCTAGCGAATACGAGCGCATCAATTGGATGCTGCGGCTGATAGATTTTCCGGGCGTCAGTGTTGAGCCCTATGGCGCGCAGATACAGCCCTGACGGCGCCTGGTTTTCCCTCGACAGGTGAAGCAAGTGACCGATGACAGTGATTCCGGGGATGGGATGCCTGACTGCTAGTGCTCTGTTACCCGTGATTCTCTCAGTTTGAGGATGCTTGAGAAGACTCGGGCTGGAAGCTGACAATTGAACAAGCACAGCTTGTTCAATTGCCACCTGAGCTTTCGGTGAGGCCGAAAGCTCAGGCCGAGCCACCCATCTCTTGGGAGGCCGAGCCACCCAATGATGAATGATGGGGCCCAAAACGCACGGAGCAAGCTCAAGCACCTGTACCCAAAGCTTCACAACTGACAGAGCACTAGATTGGGCGGGGGCGGCGATCGACGCGGGTGCGCCAGATGAATATGGCGAGCAGGACGGCAGATATCACAGCCACGGTGCCCATGCCCCAGCGCAGGCCCGCTCGGTCAGCGATGAAGCCTACCAGGGCCGGGCCGATGACTCCGCCGGCATTTCCCATTCCCGCCAGCAGCGAGAACATGGTGACCCCGCCATGTGGGAAGTGCTCGGAAGTGTAGGCCAAGACACTCGGCCAGAGAGTGGCCACTGCGAGGCCGAAGATGACGAAGGCTGCGGCTGAGCCGTAGGCGGCGGGAGAAAGCGCGGCTAGCGCCAGGCAGGCAAGAGATAGGAGGGCCGCCAGCGATACGAGAAGCATGGGGCGCAGTTGCCGGGCCAGAGCACTGGCGGACAGACGGCCCACAGCCATGCCGATAGAGAAGCCCATCAGAACGACCCCGGCCGGCGCTTCAGCCCAGCCGAAGACGCCCGCCATGTAGGCCGGCATCCACTGGGCAACGGCGAGTTCATTGGCACCGATCAGAAGCATCGTGGCCAGCAGAATGACGAAGAGCGGCCGGCACACAAGCCAGCCTATGCCCTGGCGCTCGGCCGGTTGCGCCTCCGCTTCTGCTACGGACGTCCCCAGAAACAAAGCGCCACACGCCAGCGCCGGTAGCGTCATGACGGGGAAGATGAAGCGCCACGAGAGACCGCAGCCCAGCATCCAACTCGCTCCGGCGACAGTGACCACCGCTCCTATGGAGTAGAAGGCATGGAGCAGGTTCAGAGCGCGGGCACGCTCCTCACGACAGATGTTGCAGACCAGTGGGCTGAACAGCGCGTCCAGAATGCCGGCACCCACGCCTCCGACAACGCCGGCAGAGAGCAGCAGCCGGTAGGCCGGTGCCAGTGCCATCAAGACCTGCCCGATAATCACCAGCAGCGTGCCCAGGATGATGAAGGGGCGCATGCCGTAGCGATCCGCGAGCGGGCCAGCCACCAGAATCCCCGTCACTATGCCGGTGAAGGTCACACTGGCGATCAGGCCCATCTGGGCTTGCGTCAGGTCTCCGAAACTGCGGGCGATAGGGACCAGGCAGACGGCGAGGGTGTTGATCTGGGTGCCGAGGGCGACCATGCCCAGGTAGCTTCCGGCCAACAGCCGTTTGCGGTGCGATGGCGTCACTGTCCCAGTTCCTACGGGTGGTGTCATTTCCGGTTGTCGTGCACCCCGTCTCAGGTTCACCTGCGATGAGAGCGCCCGTGGGGTTTGTCCTTACCCCCGAGGATTCTCAAGGACAGTTGGAAAGTTCTCGTGCCCAGAGCCGCTCTGAGCGCTAGAGGCTACACTACAGGTCGTCGAGAGGCGGGAGGGTCATGCCCGACCACACCGCACACCTTCGCCCTTCATGCCGGCCTGCCCTGCAGCAAACATGGTAATCCATGAGAAGAGGGATTGACACCCGCACTCGGGCGGGTTATCGTTGTGAATATAGTGTTGCGTGCTTCAAGTGCTATTGCATAGTCATCGAGGCTCAACGGCAGAGAAGTGACACTGCTATGGCATTGCTGCGGATGAGAAACGTCATCTGACTGGCGGGACGCTTCACTGGCATCTGCCTCACTTTTGCACCGCGACCGCCTGGGCTTGCGAGCGCCATTTGCAGGACCGTCAATTGTGTGAATTGCTCTGATGATCTACATATGAGTCAAAGCATGTCATAGTTGAGGAGACAGCAGATGGGAGATGTCAGCTTCAACGTGATGCTTCTATCGGGTCCCTTGATGATCCTGGTGGCCCTTGGCTTCGTTTTGGGCTGGAAGAAGATATCGGGTGCGGGGCTGAGGTGGTTTCTTGCGGGCGCGGCGACATGGGCTGTCGGCGTCGGGCTGAAGGTCCTGGTGAGCCGGCTGCTCAACCCGCCGATGCTTGAGGGCCTTCAGGTTTCGCTGCCCCTCGTTCCCTATCTGGTTGTGAGTTCTACGTATGTCGGGCTCATGACGGGCGTTTTTGAAATTGGTGTCACTCTCGCGATGGCGTGGAAGTGGCAGAGCTGGGCACGCGATGCGAACCGGGCAGTCGCGGTCGGGATAGGGGCTGGAGCGTTCGAGGCCGTTCTGCTGGGCGCAGCCAGCCTCATTGGCACGCTGAGTTACGCCTCGGCTGGCGCGCCACTTGCCTGGCTGGTGGGACCCGTTGAACGTATTACTGCCACGCTCTGCCACACTTCATCCCGGACACTGGTGCTGCTCACCGTGGCAAAGCGCGGGTGGTCGTTTTTCTGGTACGGGTTCCTGCTGGTGACCGCCATGGATGGGATCGCCGGTCTCATCCATCTCTCGGGCATACTGGAAAAGGTCTCCATGTGGTGGATACAGCTTGGCCTTACGCCATTCGCTCTGGTCAGTGTGCTGATAATCATCTGGTGCGTGCGGCACTGGCCGGTTGACACGGGTGAGGAGACCGATAAGTCTGCGACGGCGGCGAGCACTGATGAGGCGGAAGGCCTGGCAGAGGCCTGAGTTGTCTCGCATCGCGCCGGTCGGGGTCAGTTCCCCTGGTACTTGGTCAGCGCCAGGGCGGCCAGCCACGAGAGAACCATCGCCGTCAATGCGCAAGCTGTAAAGCCTCCCTGTTGCGCTGCGGTTTCCCCGAAGTACCCCAACTCCATCGCCGCTATGCCTATTCCGAGGCCCAGGCCCGCCTTGACGATCCGCCCCTGCACGCCGAAGTAGATGGCCTCACGGCGCTGGCCGGTCTCTTTTTCGTCCCTATCCACGATATCGGCGACCATGGCGTTGGGGAGCGTGAAGAGCGCTGCGATAGCAGGGCCCGCAAGCGCCATGACCAAGATCGCCTGGCCAAAAGGCCCCAGAGGGACAGGGAGGCTGCCAATGAAGACCAAGGGTATCATGACCACACCGAAGTACACCATTGCCCCGCTCAGAATCCGCTTCTTGCCCACACGGCCTGCAAGTCCGGGCATGAACGGGAAGAACAGGGCAGCCACCAGCAGGCCGGCAGCCATGACTATGCCCTGTTGGGTTTCCGCAACTTCGGCTCGCACCTCCACCAGCTTCGGCAGCGCCCCCATGATGATGCGCAAGGCCATCCAGAAGAGCAATTGGCTGGTGACGCACGGCACAAAAAGTGGATTGCGAAGCGTGGTTACGAG
>JAUWOG010000413.1 GCA_030612305.1 Armatimonadota bacterium
GCTGGCGGTCGCGTTGAATGGGAATATGGGCGGGCTCCCCGGAGCCGATGCGGAAACGCGCGCCGCAACTCGTCATGCCGAGATGGTCGAGGTCTGCGAGATGCTCGAAGTGAAGCTCGAATGGCTTGACTATGGCGACGATGACTTCATGCAGCACTACCACGAGAACTACCAGGCCACGGAGACGCGCTTCCGGGACCTGGTGCGGTGCGTGGACCCGCAGCTTATGTTCGTAGCGCCGCTGGATGACTACCATCAGCACCACCGACATGTCGCCGAGGTGGCGCTGAATGCCAGTATCAATGCAGGCAACGCGGCGAGGGTCAGCGCTGAACCGGCGTCGTCGGGCATACCGTGGGCGCTGCATTGCGCCCCGATGCCAGGGACACCGTTTGTGCCTTCACTGTATGTGGACATCGGCGAGACATTCGAGCTGAAAATGGAAGCGCTGCAGTGTCACCAGAGCCAGCATCAGTACCTGCAGGAGTATCACCGGACCGACATCTTCGCCCAGGTCGAGGCGGCAGCGCGGTACTACGGCGCGGCATGTGGCGTGGATTTCGCGGAGCCGTTTGCGCTTTGTCGGCGCTTCAACCGGGCAGCGCCGATGCAGGAATTGGCCGAGTTCTTCCCGCATCTGGAGGAGGCTTGACAGGACATGCTATTTGGCAAAGACCTTCTGGATATTCTGCCCTTTCGGGATGCCGATGTCTGCGACTATGTGCGGGGGATAACCAAGTCGGAGATAACCCGCCGGGAGCCGCATCATCATGCCGACTTCGCCATAGAGGTGATTGCGGAGGCCGAGGATCTCTACGCGGCGCTGGCGGAGGATATGTACGGGCGCATTGTAGCGGCCGGGGAAGAGGGGCGCGCATTCGTGGCCATCTTCCCGGTCGGGCCGACGGGGCAGTACCCGCTGCTGGCTGAGAAGATCAATGAGGCGAAGACCGACCTGAGCCACGTGCAGTTCTTCTTCATGGATGAGTACGCATACGAGGACGGCAGCACGATAGACAAGGCGTCGGCGTGGTCGTTTGAGCGGATCGCCGACGAGCGGTTCTTCTCGCAGATAAATGAGGGGCTGCGGCCGGATGGAGGGCAGGTCCATTTCCCCGGTCCGGACAACATCAATGCGTATGATGAGATGGTGCTGGAGGCGTCGGACGGTCAGGGGGCCGAGGTCGTCTATGGCGGCATCGGCTGGTCGGGGCATTTTGCGTTCTGGGACCCGCATCTGTGGGCCGAGTTCGGTGGCGAGGAGCATCACTGGCGGCAGGCTCGTGCGGCGCATGTGCGGCTGCATCCGATGACGATCCTGCACAACTCGCTGCGAGCCGGCGGGGACTGGACCTCGATCCCGCCATGTGCCTACACGATCGGCCCGCGCCTGTTCCTGACGGCGCGGTATCGGAGCTTCTGGTGTGACGCCTACATGGGGAGCGGGATGAGCTGGCAGCGGTTCGTGACGCGGCTGGCGACACATGGGCCGGTGACGCCGTTGGTGCCGGCCTCGTATCTGCAGGCGCTGCCCGGGAAGGTGACGGTCCTGGGTGCGGTGGCGGAGGATATTGGGGGGCCGAGCGTTTCGTGGCAATAGCCTTGTCTGGACAGAAGACAATACTGCAGTGACGCGTTGGGTCAATACACATGAGGAAGGAAGTTGAAGATGCTGATTGACGTGCATGCACACATTGGGCGGCTCAATCCCGATCGCAGGGAAATGCTGGATGCGAACGATCTGGTCAACAAGATGGATGTGTGGGGGATAGACAAGTCGTGCGTCCATTGCCTCAGCGAGCACCCGGAGGCGCACTATCTGGAATCGGATACCGAGGATGTGATTGCGGCGTGTTCGAAGTATCCGGAGCGGCTGATTCCATTCTGCCTGATTGATCCGCGCTTCGGGATGAATGACGACAAGATGGACTTCAGCTACCGGCTGGAGGAATATGTGGCGCGGGGCTGTAAGGGCATGGGCGAGATGCTGCCGAAGATGTACTTCGATGACCCGCGATGTCTGAATCTGTTCCGCCAGGTGGGCGAGTTCGGTCTGCCGATCATCTTCGACATGAACGACAGCCCGAACCACTACGGGCTGCGTGATGACTACGGGCTGCCACGGCTGGAGAAGGCGCTGCAGGAATGCCCGAATACGGTACTGGTGGGGCATGGGCCGACGTTCTGGGTGGAGATATCCAAGGAGGTGCCGGAGCAGCGCGTGTGCTATACTGAGGTGCCGGTCGTTCCCGGAGGCGCGGTGCCTCGGCTGATGGAGAAGTACGAGCATCTGTGGGCCGATCTCTCGGCCGGGAGCGGCTACAACGGCATCACGCGGGACGAGCAGTTCGGGCTGGAGTTCCTCGACCAGTTCCAGGACAAGTTGATGTTCGGCACCGACCATTGCTCGCGGTATATCCACAATCCGGAGGCGCCGATAGTGGACTTGATGAAGCGAGTGCGCGAGGAGAAGCTGCTGTCCGAGGAGGTCTGCGAGAAGATAGCGTCCGGCAATGCGATTCGGTTGATGGGGCTGTAGGGTGACGGACGCATGTCGTTCACACCGCGAGAATGAAGCAAAACAAAATGGAGGTGCGTAGCTATGGAACTGGCAGTCTGGGGTCATCCGGCAACGGAATTGCCCGCAGGCAAGGATTCTGCTGCGGATATCGAGACGTGGCTGGGAAAGCTGCGGGATGCGGGTGTCAGCATCTACATCCCCTTCGTGACCGGCGGTGCGAGGCCGGTATTCGGTGGCGAGCTACTCGGGGAGGCGGAGCGCGATCTGTTCGGGCCGGTCATCGAGGTGGCTCACAGTCTCGGCATCGAGGTCCACCCGATCATCGGGCTGGGACGCGTAACACCCGGCTTCAGTGAGACCGAAGGCTTCTATGTGCCGCTGGCGAGTCCCGGGGAGGATCTGCCCTCATGGTCGGCTCGCTGGGTTGACCCGGCGTGGGAAGAAAACGTGGCGACTATCTGCGCGGTGTCGCGGCAACTGCTGGATGACTACGACTGCGACGGGCTGCACATGGACGCGGTGAGATACGCGAATTCAGTGGTGTTGAACGAGCACCCGTGCGTGTGCGAACGGTGCCGTGAGGCGCGTAAGGAATGGCTGGGTAAGGAAGTGCCGGATGAGGAGGACCTCGCGAATCCGGGTGTGACGGCGCTGGAAATACAGATGCGTGAGGATTTCGTGCGGGGTCTGGCCGAGGAGTTGCGCGAGATCTGCGACGAGCGTGAGTTGCCGCTGTCACTGGCGGGACGCGCGCGATACCTCAAGGACGCGGTGCCGGAGGGCCAGAACTGGGCCCAGTGGTCTGCCGACGGCTTACTTGATTTCGTCTGCTCGATGAGCTACAACCCCTGCTTCGACCGCTTCCAGCGTTTCGTCGAGCAACATACGCGCATCCTCGAAGGCAGTGACACGCGGCTGTATGCCGGCGTCGGGCGCAAGAGCAGTCTCGGGACGCTTTCGCCAGAGGATATGATCCGGCAGTTTGAGTATCTGGACGAGGTGGGCGTCGAAGGTGCGTGCATATTCAGCGCCAGGGCGCTGGAGGATGAGGACTTCCGTCTGCTGGCGGGGTTCATGGCGCAAGCGGGGTAGTACAATGGCTGATGGACAGCTTGTTTTCATGGATGAGTCCGGGGATGCCGGCTTCAAGGT
>JAUWOG010000286.1 GCA_030612305.1 Armatimonadota bacterium
CGTCCTCCGGAGAGGGGAATGGGGGTGAGGGGCCTTTGCCGTCTGGAGGGCCCCCGCTTCACTTTCCACATCACCATCACGATTTCGGATGCTGCCCCGCAGGCAACCTGTCTTGCGCAGGCAGGTCAATCCGTGCTATACTATGTTCCTACGACAAGCATCGCGGCCATGACACGAAATGGCCGCGCGATGATTTCGACTCCGACATATTGTCTCTGGGAGCGTACAGCAATGAAGACAGAAATCCATCCGGAATATGTGGACTGCACGGTGGCGTGTGCGTGCGGGGAGACGTTCGAGACACGGTCCAACAAGGCGGAGATGCGCGTTGACGTCTGCAGCAAGTGCCATCCCTTCTTCACCGGAACGCAGAAGATCGTGGACACTGAGGGCCGCGTCGAGCGCTTCATCAAGCGCTACGGCCTCCAGGAACGGTATGCAGACCAGACCGGCGGGAACGCCGCGAAAGACAGTTAGCAGCGCCGCTCCGGCGTGCCCCATGCGATGCCCAGGCCCGCATTGGCCTGGGTAATTGGCTGTCTGAAGAGGCTGGCAGATGAGCGACGAGCAGCATTTCTATGGCGGGCAGGCGATCATCGAGGGTGTCATGATGCGTGGCAAGGACACCTGGGCCGCTGCTGTCCGCCGTCAGGACGATACCGTCGTCGTAACTCACCAGCCGGTGGGTGGCTTCTCTCAGACCCATGCCTGGGCCCGCTGGCCGATAATCCGTGGCAATTTCGCCCTTGTCGAAGCTCTCTCCCTCGGCATCAGTTCCCTCATGTACTCCTTCAATGTCCTCGTCGAGGAGGAGACCGAGCGCGCCAACGCCGAGGCAGAAGCCAAGCACAAGGCCGAAGCCGACGAGACCAACGCCGGGAATCCCGGCAACCCCGGCCCTGACAGCGCCCCTGACCGAAAGCCGAAGAAGCCCCCGAAGAAGCATGAGACCAGCGGCTGGCTTGTCTGGCTGAGTCTCATCCCCGCGTTTGCTCTGGGCATCGGGCTCTTCATCCTGCTGCCGGCCTGGGTGCCTGACTGGCTGCACGCTGATGAGATGAGCCCGGCTGCCAAAAACGGGATCGAAGCCGTCGCCCGCATCATCGCCATCATTGGATACATCGCCGCTATCTCGCTTCTTCCCGACGTGCGCCGCGTCTTCATGCACCACGGGGCCGAGCACGCTACCATCAACTGCTTCGAAGCCGGCCTGCCCGTGCGGGTGGAGAATTGCACAACCTTCAGCCCGCTGCACCCGCGTTGCGGCACCAGCTTCCTGCTCCTCTTCATCGTCATCAAGCTGCTGCTGAACATCCCGCTCGGCTGGCCCGTCCTGTGGTTGCGGTTGCTCCTGCGCCTGGCGATGATCGTCCCGGCTGCCGCCATCTCCTACGAAATTCTCCGCCTCGGCGGGAGGCACCGGGAGTCCTGGTTTGGACGGATGCTCGCAGCGCCCGGAATGCTCCTCCAGAGGCTGACCACACGCCAGCCGGATGAGAAGCAACTGCAGATCGCGATCTACGCGCTGGCTGAGGTCGCACCCGAGGTGGACCTGCCGGCGACACTGCCAAAGCCCGCCTACGCCGGCATGGACGGCAAGATAATTGAACGTGACGCCGCTGAAGACGAGGCCCTTGGCGGGGCCAAGCCGGAAGCCGTCGCAGACAGCACGGACTGAGCTACCATGGAATTCAAGGCCGCACTCGACAACTTGCGCCGGGAGTTCGCCGAGGTCGAAAAAAGCCTCAGCGATCCCGCCGTCATCGGCAACCAGAATCAGTTCCGGCAACTGTCCATACGTCACGCCGAGCTCCAGCCCGTCATCGAGACCTATGACGCCTACCTCCAGGCCGAAACACAGCGCGACGAAGCCGCCGAGATGCTCGCTGAGGCCGACGGCGATGAGATGAGGGAGTACCTCGAGTCGGAGCGCGACGAGGCCGAAGCCACACTGGCCCGGCTCCAGGAGCAACTCACCCGCATGTTGGTCCCGAGGGACCCGGCCGACTCCAAGAACGCCGTGGTCGAGATCCGCGCCGGCACCGGCGGTGACGAAGCCGCGCTCTTCGCCGGCGATCTTTGCAGCATGTACACCCGCTACGCCGAGCTGAAGGGCTATAAGACAGCTCTCCTCGACGCCACCGAATCGGAGATGGGCGGCTACAAGGAGGTCGTCTTCTCCGTCGAAGGTGCCGGAGTCTATGGCGCGCTCCGACACGAAAGCGGAGTCCACCGTGTCCAGCGCGTCCCCGAGACCGAATCGCAGGGACGGATTCACACGTCGGCGGCAACTGTTGCCGTCCTGCCTGAGGTGGAAGAGGTGGAATTCGAGCTTGACCCGGGCGAGCTGGAGATAGTCACCTTCAGAGCCGGCGGCCCTGGCGGCCAGCACATGCAGAAGAACGATACCGCGGTCCGCATTACTCACAAGCCCACAGGTGTCTCGGTCTCCTGCACTAACGAACGCTCCCAGCGACAAAACCGCGAGAAGGCTCTCAAGATACTTCGCGGCAAGCTCTACGAGGCACAAAGGCGCAAGCAGCAGGAAGAGATTGCAGCAACTCGCAAGTCGCAGATCGGCTCCGGCGATCGCAGCGAGAAAATCCGCACCTACAACTTCCCCCAGGACCGGCTGACAGACCACCGTATCGGCCTCACGATGCACAACCTCCCGGCCATTCTCGCCGGTGAGATTGATACGCTCATAGACGCCCTTGCCGAAGCATACTATCAGGACCTGCTCGCCCAGGCGGCGGAAGCACAAGCCACACAGTAGTGCTCGCTTGCCCGGGTGGGCGCAACACCGCTAACGCAGTATTCCAGTTGCCTTGCGTCCGTGCGCTTTGGGAACATCTCCAGGTGTCCTCCCATGAGCATGACTTGCACACCGATTGCCATGTCGCTTCGAGACCTGCTGGCCCGCGCCGGCGACACGCTGGCGGCCGCTGGCATTGATGCTCCTGCCTTCGACGCCCGCGCCATCGCGGCTCATGTGCTCGGCACAGGTCTTGCAGCAATGCCGGCTATGTCGGACCGCGCCCTCTCCGCTCCACAAATCCGCACGATACAGCATCTCGTGGCGCTTCGTGGGCGTCGCATGCCGCTCAATTACGTGCTGGGCGACGCCGAGTTCATGGACCTGCGTTTCCGCTCCGACAGCCGTGCGCTTTCACCTCGCCACGAGACGGAGCTACTCGCCGAGACCTTCATCGCACGCCTCAGCGACAGCCCACCTGCCGCCGGACTGCTCCTCGATGTCGGCTGTGGCAGCGGCGTTCTCGGCCTCTCCGTCGCTCACAGCTTCGACGACATCGTCCTCATCGGCAGCGACATCTCACTTCCCGCACTGCAACTGTTCGGCGAGAATGCTCGCCTCTTGGGACTTGCGGGTCGCACCCATGCAGTCGCCGGGAGCTTCCTCGACTGGCTCTCGCCCCAACGCGCCCGCTCTGTGCGCTATCTGATCTGCAATCCTCCATACGTCCGGCCGGCCGTCTATGATACCCTCCAGCCCGAAATCGTCAGCTACGAGCCACGATGCGCGCTCCTCAGCCCGACAGCCGACGGCCTTGGCGCTTACCGGCGCATCGCCGCCGCACTTGGCCACATGAAAAATTTGCGTCTTGCAGGATTCGAGATAGGTTATGACCAATATGATATTGTCCGAATTATGCACCGCGCCCGACCTGACATGACGTGGGAACTGCACAAAGACTATGGGGCCCACCCGCGAATCGTCATAGGGGAGACCGATGGCTGAGACTCTGCAACTCGACGATCACAACCTCGACGAGGCCGTGACGCGGACTGACGCGGCATTGCGCGACGGTCAACTCGTCATCATCCCGACAGACACCGTCTATGGCCTGGTCGGCGACGTCACCGCCGAGGCAGCGCAAGAGATCTTTGCGCTCAAGGGCCGCGACTATGGGAAGCCGCTGCCGGTCCTCGTCGGCGACGCCAGGCAGTTGGCCGAAGTGGAGGCCGGTATGTCACTGACTGCTCGCCTCCTCGCAGACCTCTATTGGCCCGGGCCTCTCACCATGATCGTTCACAGAGACCCCGACCTGCCATCCCAGATCACCGCAGGTCGTGACACCGTTGGCGTGCGCATGCCTGACCACGCATTCGCACTCGCATTGCTGCAACGCCACGGCAAGCCGCTGATAGCCACCAGCGCCAACAGGTCGGGAGCGCCGGTGGCAACATCCATCGCGCAGCTCACAGCAGATGTCGTCGCCGGTGTTGCCCTTGTCATAGATGGCGGCGACTGCCCCGAACGCCGGCCCTCGACGGTGCTCGATCTCACCGTCACCCCTCCCATGATACTCCGCCAGGGCCCCGTCACCGCTGAGCAGCTTGCCGGCGCCCTGTGCACCGAGCTCCGTACGCTCCCCGACGAGCAGGCCGCGACGAACACTCTCATCTAGCGCTCTGTTACTCCTGAGTTTGTGGGTACAACTCCTTGACCTTGAGGCGTACCCTTTCGGGCTTTCCTATTACCCCGACTCTGAGCTCCTCCCTGCCGCGTCGCTCGGGCCTCCGGAGGCCAGGATGCTGCTTTT
>JAUWOG010000055.1 GCA_030612305.1 Armatimonadota bacterium
AACCCTTCGCGCAGAAGAGCAAGTGCACGTCGAGAAGGCTGATTTCGTGGTCGCCAAGCTGGATGACGACCTCGTGGGCGGGTCGCCAACCGGCAGTGAGGCGGACCTCGCGGGAGGAGAGCACCTGCATGGGTGCGGCTCGCTTCCGCCCGGAGGTGACGTCACTAGCAGGGAAGAGCGATGCCCGCCGCAGATAGACGCGGCGACCGTTCAAGCTCACGCACTCGTAGCCGGCAAGGGCCTTGCGGAAGTCCCTGTGATTGGCTTCCTGGGTGAGAAGGATGTCGGGGGCAAGGCGCTCGATGGCACGATCCAGATGGGGCAGGCGCGTGTACTCGTCACGGATGTTCCAGGTGGCGACGATGAGGGTGGCATCTGTCTGCGGGGCGCCCGGGAAGTTGAGACGCAGGCCGACAAAAGCGAAAAGCGTCAGCGGCAACATGAGGAGCGCGATGAGTATGCTGCGGGTGTCCCAGCCGATGAGCGCGGCCAGTAGCGCGATGGCGACGAGGCCTAACCACATTGTCTGCGGGGCATAGGTGAGGGCGGTCGTCGCCCACCAGGCTTCACCGGGCCAGCGTATCAGCACCCAGCCGAGAACCAGCAGGGACAGAGAGATGCCCACCGTCCAGCGGGCAAAGCCACGCCGCCAGGCGGCAGTCGTAGTGAGCAGAATCTGTGAGTGAGATGGTGGCAATGTGACTCCTTGTGGCGTGGACCCCCACAGCGTTCCGTGCAGGGCTCCAAGGTCCGTGACCTTCAGGGCTTGTTATGCCGGCATGTTGGAAGCCTGCGCCACGGTGAAGGGGCCGGGCTAAGGGAGATAGATGTGGACATAGTACAATGCGGCCAGGCTGCCGAAGAGAATGGGAACCGCATACGGCAAGCGTGCCTGTGGTGCGGCAGTCTCGATGTCAATGGGCACTTTGTGGAGAAGGCGCGAGTAGAGGGAGCGGACGAGGTTGATGAGGCTGGCGCGCAAGTAGCCGCGCCATAGTGCCACGACAATAGCCAGTACGCCGCCGGCGAGTGCAGTGCCGATGAGCGCGTAGAAGAGAAAGACATAGCCCTGCAAGGCGCCAATGGCGGCGAGGAGCTTGCTGTCGCCGGCACCGAGGATGCGGCCCAGGATGTTGATGGCAAACCACAAGCCGACACCGAGGACCACGCCAAGGAAACTGCCGAGCAGCCCCTCGACCCCCCAGCCGCCGATGAGCGTATTCAGCAGGAGGCCGAGGATGACAAAGGGCGCCGTCAGGGCGTTGAATATCTTGCCCCAGCGGATGTCGGTATAGACCGCCGCGAGCATCACGGCGACAGTCGCGGCGACCGTTATCCATTTGAGCACTTGTGTCGCTTCGGGTGTAAGCATAAGCCGCCGGTGATTATAGCAGTGAGGGAGACGGACGGCAACGGCGGACGGCAAAGGCAACGGCGGGACAGGTGGGGCTAGCCGCCGGCAGGCATGGTGGCAACCGCGTCGTCCTCCTGGGTCTGTGTGGCCGCCTTGAGCTCGGCGTCCCGCTTGCGGGTGCGGTCGTCGAGGACTCTGGCAAGAATTGCCGCAAATATCCAGAAGTAAATTCCGGAGGCCGCGTCATATAGCGCGCCACCGATGAGCAACTGTACCATCATTGAGATCATGGATGCGACCATGGCGGAGAATATGTAATGGTCTCGATCGTCAGGCGCGCCTCGCGCAGCACGGATGGCCTTGGCAATCAATACACCCAACATCCAGGCCCAGAAGATGAAGCCGGGCAGTCCCATCTCGGTGAGGGCGCGGGCGATCTCGTTTTCGACCGGCTTGATGTAGCCGCGCTCGAGCGAGCGGCCGCGCAACTCGCCGAAGATGCGGCCGCTGCCGGACCCGGTTGCAAGACCGTATCCCAGTGGATACTTGTTGAGGTGGTCCCAGCCTCGCTGAAACGGTATTCGGAGGCGGGTGGCGACGGTCTTCACGGAGACGTGCTCGCGGATTCTATCAGTGCCCGTTTCGGCGACCGTGGGCAATATCCATCTGAGTGAGACAAGCACCGCGAATGCGATGATGACAATCATGAAAGCTCTGCGGCGCAGGAGCAGCACGAAAACGACCATGCCGACGATGAAGCCGAGAAATGCGCCTCGGGTGCCGGAAGACATCATGCCGCCAATAGCAAGCATGGCAACAGCCAGGAAGAAGATGCGCTGTTTCAGTTGCTTATAGTACATGACAAGGCCGAGAGACAGGAAGGCGGCAATGGCGGAGAAATTAGCGAAGAGAGGCGGGGAATTGAGGATGGATGTAGCGCGCCCGACATACCATCTTGCAGCCTCTGCCAGCTCCGGTATCCCCGCGAGGTGCTCGTAACCCATGATGCTCTGGTATATTCCGTAGGCCGCCACGGGTACGGAGGTATAGCAGACGAACTTCAGCAGGCGGAGGTGTCCGGCCCTGCCGTTGAGGCAGACGTAGGCGGGGTAGTATATGGGAATCCATAGTATCCAGGTTCGCCAGCCGGCGAGAGCGAGTCTGATGCTGTGGGTCGAGGGCGCGGTTATCATCGCCGTGGTATATGCGGTGAAAAGCACGAAGGGTGCCGAGATGGTCTGATTGAACCAACTGAAATCGCGGTCCCGCAGGCTGATGTAGAGGAAGCGGACCACGATGAACGTCAACTGTATGTCCTTGACAATCAGGGTGAAAAACGACGGGGACATGGTCTTGTAGATGCCCTCGACGAGGCCGAGGAAGAGCAGTGCGTAAATCGAGAACTCCAGCGACATCATGCTGCCGACAAAGCCGGCGACGACCATTATGCCCATGATGCTCTGCCAGACACTGCCGCTGACGCCGAGGACAAGCAGGCCGACGGCGGCGCCGATGCCGGCGGTCAGCGAGAAGATGAGGATAGTCGTGTTGACAAGGCGGCGTATGTTCATGAATGTACCTCTGAATGGCTGAGCGAGGATGCTTCGCATCCCGGGCATGTTTCTCATGCCGGGCGTGCTTCGCCTGTCGGACATGCTTCGCATGTCTTAAGCATTTTAGCACATTCGGTGCTGCAATGAACATTCCCGAAAGCGGGGAGAGGGAATGAGCGGATGGAGGGGTGCGGACTCCGGCTCCACGTGGGGCTGTGGGGTTGGGGTGAAAGTGTCCGGAGTCAAAAAGAGGAAGAAGGGATGCGCTGAGAGAAAGGTATCGCGCCAGGCCCGAGGTCTTTGCCGCAAGAGAGAAGCCCGTTCTGCGCGATCAGGGGAGCAACGGACATGAGGACGATTATGGCAGTCATTGTCGTGCCGGCGCTATTGTGGCTGGGCTCTGTATGCCCGGCGCAAGTGACAACAGGCCAGGAGACCGCGCAACCACCGGTTGGCGCGGAGGCAAGCATTCATTGGGCCGACTTGCCGGCGGCAATGCTGGATTACATCATCAAGCCGCGGGATGTGTTGGATGTCGTGCTCTGGCGGGCTAAGGACATACTGGTCAACTCGCGGGTGACGGTATCGGACGCCGGCACGATCACTCTGCCGCAGATCGGTGAGCTAGTCGTGGGCGGCAAGACAGTGGAGGGCGCGCGCCACATACTGAGAGGCGCGTATCAGCCACTGTATCCGGGAGCGACGCTGCTGGTGATGGTCGGCGGCGTAGGAGAGGGGGCGCAACTGCTTGCGCCGGAGCAGGTGAGCGACGTTCGCGCCGTCATCCCAGACCGACTGGTGCGGCCTGCAGACGGCATCGTAGTCCGGTGCTGGAGCGGGGACAAGGAATTCGTCCACATGGCGACCATTATTTCCGCCGAGGGCACGATGGCGCTGCCGCCGTTCGGAACGATCCAGGCGACGCAGTTCACGATCGGCCAACTGCAGGACTATCTGAGCAAGCGGTACCAGGTTATCTATTCGCGCAGCGCGGTGGAAGTGCGGCTGCTCTCGGTCGAGGACATGGCGCTGTGGGGCAAATACATTGAAGGCCCGGCGCAGATTGCGCCCGAGGCGCTCTATCCGCCGGATGTTGATGCCGGGGTGTTCTTCGCCGCACTGCCGCGCTTTGGGCTGAGCTTGTTCGAGCGGGCGGCGAAGGAAGAGGCTGTCGCACGCTACACGCGATCGCTGCCACCCAGGCCGAGCGGGCTGAGAGCGGGAGCTGTCGAGCTTCTGGCAAGCGTCCCGGTGCCGTCGGATTACCTGCTGGGGCCGGGCGATGAGTTGGCGATCCGCTCGTGGACGGGTGCGATCGAGCACTATGCGGATACGGCGGTGGTCTCGCAAGAGGGGACAGTCTATATTGAGCTGCTGGGAGAGCTGGCGGCCGGCGGCGTGACGCTTGCCGAGTTCCGGCAGATCATCAGGCAGCGGTTCGCCGGGTTCTACCAGGATGCGCAAGTGACTGTGACGATGGCGCGGATCCGGACGATTGATGTGTATCTGACCGGCGATGTGCATCGTCCGGGGCGCTATACGCTGACGGGCACGGCGACAGTGTTCAGCGCGCTGTACGGTGCCGGCGGGCCGTCGGAGATCGGGAGCCTGCGGAATATCATGCTGCTGCGGGGTAAGGAGGCGGCGCGTCAGATTGATTTGTATGAGTATCTGCTGGCCGGCGAGCGGGGGGCCGATGCTGCGCTGGAGCCGGGCGACACCATCTTCGTCAGACCGATGCGCGATGTCATCGGCATCGCCGGGCAGGTAAGACGCCCGGCACGCTATGAGACCGCGCCGGATACGTCACTGGCGAAGGCCATCGAGATGAGCGGCGCACTGCAGGCGGCAGGCTATGCGCCGAATGTCGAAGTATGGCGGGTGGCCAGACACGCCAACCGCCACGTCATCAATGTGGACCTGGAGGAAGCCGGCGACAAGTTCATGCTTCAGGACGGCGACCTGGTGCTGGTGCGGCCCGTGGTCGAGCGTCCGGCCAATGCGGTGGAGCTGATCGGCGCGGTGAAGAGGCCCGGTATCTATGAGGTGGGGGAGAAGGGTCTGACACTCAGCGAGCTTCTGAACAGGGCGCAGGGCCCCGAAGATACCGCGTATGTGGAGCAGGGGTCGGTGTGGCGACTGAATGAGGACAACGTCTATGAGATGCACAGCTTCAATGTGAAGCTGGCGATGGCGGGAGATGCGCAACACAGCTTCGGGCTGATGGCGAATGATAAGGTCTTCGTCTATGAGAAGGAGGAGGTGCTGCAGCCGCAGCAGGTGATTGCGAGTGGCTCGGTGGGGAATCCGGGGATGTTCACGTGGGTGGCAGGGATGCGCGTGAGCGACCTGCTGCTGCAGGCGCGCGGGGCGCTGCCGAATGCGTACGTCGAGCGTGCGGAGTTGTTGCGTATCCGGCCCGACAAGCGGCCGCAACTGATTGCAGTGAGCCTGGCAGCGATCCTGGCGGGGGACAAGGCGGCTGATACGGTTCTACAGGCGGGCGACCGGCTCACAGTCTATGACCGGCTGGAACGCGAGGACGCAGCGACGATAAGCGTGTCCGGGTTCGTGAACAAGCCGGCTGAATACCCCCTCTATGAGGGCCTGCGGGTGAGTGACGCGATCTATCTGGCCGGCGGGCTGCGGCCCGAGGCTGCCGACACGGTCACCTACTCGAAGGGCAACAGCACCAACGAGACAGAGACGCTGCGCCTGAGACTGAGCAGAAACGGCAAGGAGTTCGTAGTCGAGCCGGATATCACGCTGGGTGACTACGACCATGTGGCCGTGCAGGGGAGCGGTGAGATCATCGTCAAGCCGCGTGTGGCCGCGATAGAGGGCCGAGTGAAGAAGCCCGGGGTGTACACGCTGCGCTACACCGAGGAGGAGCCGGAGACGGTGTATAAGCTGCTGCAGAAGGCCGGCGGGCCGGCTGAGGACGCCAACCCGAACGGCATCATCGTCTATCGGCAGTTGCAGGCCATGGTTCCGGAGCGTCAGAGCAGTAACGTCGCGGATGTCATGCGGACGTTCAACCGGGAGATATCCTGGAAGACTACCGACCCGCGCATGTTGACGCAGACCGATAAAGAGGGGGCAGTCGGAGGCCAGATCGGCGCGCAACTCGCCAGTGTCTTCGGAGAGGGCAGCGCCATCTCGATAGTCACGCCGCCGCGTCCGCTGGATGTCAACCAGTGGGCGCAAGCGATTCCAGTGGACGGGCAGGCGCTCATCCGGACTAAAGGCCAGGAGGGCGATGTGGAACTCGAGGATGGAGACATCGTGGTGGTGCCGAGGCTTTCGAGTGTGGTCTCGGTGCTGGGCACGGTGGCACGGCCGGGGGCGCTGCGCTACCAGGAGGGCAAGACCTGGTGGGACTACATACAGATGGCCGGAGGACCCGCCGGCGATGCGATGATCCAGCGCATCGTGATCATCCGGGCCAACGGCCAGGTTGAGCTGGCGCAGACGGCCAAGGATGTCCGGCCCGGGGATGTCATCCTGGTGCCCTCACAGTACCAGGTGCGCACGATTCAGAAAGATAAGACCTGGGCGCGTGTGATGAAGACGTTGATCGGTATTGCAGCGGCGATATTGGCGTTTTGACGGGCGCAATCTCGGCTGCGCCAAGCTTGCATCGGGAGTTTGCTGCGCAAGCGGCGGCAGGCTGGGAGCCTGCCCCACGGAACTATAACCAATACGAGAGATAGCGAATTATGCCTGAGCAGGAACCAGATACGGCTGCATCGTATGGCTCGCTCTCCGGCTATGCGCAGGTCGTGCGGGAGCAACTGAAGATGGTGCTGTGGCTGGCCGCGATCGTGCTGGTCGCAAACCTCGCGTTCAACCTGCTGGTGCGGCCTCGCATCTACACGGCGAAGACGACGCTGGTCACGACCGGCAGCACGCCTGCGAGCGGCCTGCTGTCGGGTCTGCGCGCGGCCCCGCCCATGGGGCGGGGCTCGGAATTTGTGCTGCCGATGCTGGAGGTCTCCTCGACTGCCCAGCTCTGCTCGCAGATCGTGCGCAGTGAGTCGGTGCGGCGAGGGCTCGTCCATAAGCATGGCCTGCAGGACGTGCTCGACACCGAGCACCCGGAAGACGCGGTGGAGGAGCTGGGGGAGCTGACCGACGTCGAGGTGCAGATGCCTAATATCGTGCGTGTCACGGTGAATCTACCGGCCGGACCGCTGGGCATCCCCGGTGAGAAGAACGACCGCATCGCGCGGGAAACGGCGGCAGTGACGGAGAGCTATGTCAGCGAGCTGCAGCAGCGGCTGAGCGGGTTCCAATTGTCTTCGGCGAAACGACGGCGGGTGTTTCTGGAGCAGAAGAAGGCCGAGGTGAAGGAACAGTTGGAGGCAGCGGAGCTGGAGCTGGCGGACTGGCAGGCGGCCAATCAGCTCATCGCGCTCGATGAGGTGGCGCAACTGGTAGGCAAGCAACTCATGGACCTGCAGAGCGCAGTGGAAGAGACGCAGATACTGCGGGCCGCGGCTCGCCACCAGATCGCGGAGGCCCGCAGGCTCGCCGGCATCGAGCCCGAGCTCGTCACCGGCTCGGAGCAGAAAGCCGCCGACCCGGCAATCAGGGCGCTGCGTGAAGATATGGTCAAGCTCCAGCAGACACTGGCGACCGCCAGGTTCGTGCAGATGAAAACCGATGCGCATCCGGATGTGCAACGGCTCAATGTGGAACTGGCGACGATCGAGGAGAAGCTGGCCGAGGCCGAGGCGAAAGAGCTGCGGACGGCACAGGCGACGCTGCAAGCCAACCCGGTGCGGATGAACCTGCTGGCGCAGATAGCGACGCTGAAAGTCGAGGCCGAGGCGGAGGATGCCAAGGCAAAAGGGTTTGCGGGAGCGCTGGCGCGGGTCGAGGAGAGCATCGCCGGATTGTCGGTGCAGGAACTCGAGTACGGGCAGAAGCTGCGGGCGGCGAAAGTCAAGGAAAGCGTCTATGAGGCGGTGGTCGAGCAGTATGAGGCGGCGCTGATCGCCGAGCAGGCCGAGGAGCCAAGTTTCCATGTGCTCGACCCGGCCATCGTCCCGCATAAGGCGAGCAGTCCGAAGGTGGTGCCGTCGGCGGTAATCGCGGTGATGCTGGCGCTGCTGCTGGGGGTTACGGTGGCGCTGCTGCGAGGGGCGACGGAGCCACGGACGACGTCCGAAGGCGAATGAGCCAACGGCATAGGGCAGAGGCCGGCGCGGCACAGGTCCGCGCCCTACAGAACGACAAGCGTCAACGACAACGGCCTGCGGCACTCATGGCTGCGGCAGCAGTCGGCGCACTCGGAGCCGGCGTCTGGGTCGCAGGCGCTGATAACCCCTGGGCAGTCGGCCTCATCGCACTCATCGCCGCGCTCTGCGTGGCGCAAGCTCTCGGCATTGTCCTCAAGGACGGCGACATCTTCGCCCCGCCGGCGCTCTTCATGGCCTTCACTGGCATCTTCTACATCATCCGGCCGCTGGCGATACTCAACGGCGCGCCTACCGTCGTCCAGAGCTACTCTCAAGCCGACATGTGCGTCGCCCTAGTGATGGTGATACTCTCGACGGCGTGCTTCTACGCCGGCTACTGGCTACCCCTCGGCAGACCGCTTGCGGCAAAGCTGCCGGTCGGATCGCCGTACTGGTCGCGGACGCGGACCTATGTCCTGGCGGCGGCAGTCCTGCTGCTCTCATGCCTGGCCTGGTGGCTGTTTCTGCGGCACGTGGGCGGGTGGCTATACTGGATGCTGAACCTCCATTACGGCGTCCACCACCTGCGCGCAGGCGTCGGCCACCTGTATGTGCTGTCTTCGTTCGGCGGACTGGCGTTCATCGTTCTGTACGCCTATACGCTGAGGTGGAAGAGCAGCCCTGTGCCTCTCTACGCGACCGCTATTGTCAGCCTGCCCATATTGCTGAGCCTTGGCGAGCGGGGGATGTTCATCGTCTGGGTGCTGATGGCTTTCGCGCTGTACCATTACCTGGGGAGGCGCCTGAGCTGGCAGCGGGCGGCGCTGTATGTCGTGCCGCTCGTCGTGGTCTTCCTGGCCATCGGGATCTGGCGCGAGCAGACCACCGGGGCTGCAACCGGATCGCTGCTTGCGCGGCAAAGCGCGGCGCTTCAGGGCAGTCTCACGTCCTTCGACATGCTGCTCCATATTGTACACAGCACGCCCGCCGAGTTGGACTACCAGTGGGGCCGCTTCATACCTGCTTTCATCACCACGCCGGTGCCGCGTGCGGTATTCGCCGACAAGCTCGACACCATCGCCCTGTATGTCAATGAGCACCTGTTCGGCGAGCGGCGCGGGGGGACACTGGCGCTGTCGTTGCCGGGCGAGGGCTTCGTGAATGCCGGGCTGCTCGGTGTCGCGCTGTGGGGGCTGCTGCTCGGCGGCTTGAGCCGGACCGCCTATGAGTACCTCCACCTCTACCGGCATAATCTCTCGGCGGTGCTGCTGTATGCGCTGTGGGTGGCGCTGCTGATCGGGTTCTTCCGGGGCGGGCTTACGGACTTCCCGGCGGCGATGGCAGTTGTGCGCTTCGCATTCATGGCCGGCATCATCTG
>JAUWOG010000453.1 GCA_030612305.1 Armatimonadota bacterium
ACGCCTACGCGACACTGTGCCATGCCAATCCCTCCGTTACCCTACGAAAGATACGATGAAACCGTCCTCCCGACGATCCGGTTCATGCTCTCTGCTACTCACACCACCGGCTCAGCGCCAGCGCAAGAGCCTTTGTAGCCTGCATCACCTGCGCCCATTCTACCTTCTCGCCTGCCGCATGGGCATCGGCGATAGTACCGGGTCCGAACACCATCGCCGTCAGCCCGGCCAGCTTCGCATACAGCCGCGCGTCACAGCTCACATTCCAGCCGAACACTTCCGAAGCCGCTCCGCATTCTATCGCCGCCGCATTGAGTCCTTGCACCAGCGGATGATTCGGGTCACACTCGTATGCGTCATTGTGCAGCTTCAGATACTCCAGCTTGTAATGGCTCTTCAACCACTCATCATCACTGCGGTTGATTGCCGCCTCCAGCCCCTCCTTGATCTCGTCCATCGTCGTGTTCGGCAGGAAGCCCACGCCGCCTTCAATCACACAGTCAGCGGCTACCATCGAAGGCCACGAGCCGCCGTGAATGGAGCCGATACACACCTGCACCGGCGCCTCATACCGCTCGAAGAGCGGATAGTTCGCGCTACCCGCGACCAGGTCCTTTTCATACTCCAGAATCTGACCTATCGCGTCCATCATCTTCTCGATCGCGTTTTCGCCCTCGCGACGACGCCCCATGTGCAGCGACTTCCCCGTAGTCGTCAGCGTGAACCAGATCGCCCCACGGTTCGCCGGATACACATTCAGCAGCGTACCCTCACCGATGATAACAGCATCCGCCGAGCACCCCTGCCGGATCAGCGCCAGCGCACCGTTACCGCCCGTCTCCTCCTCCAGCACGAACTGGGTCTCGATGCGCCCGCCCGGCTCGAAGCCGAGGTCCTTCAGCGCCCGCAGCGCCATCAGCAGCATCACTATCTGGCCCTTATCATCGGTCGCACCACGCCCGTGTACATGCGTCCCGTCGAAGCGCGGCTGAAACGCCTCTTCCCATTCCGCGCCGGGCACAACGTCCATGTGCGCCTGGATGATTACGCTCCGGCCCTCATCCCGGCCCCACGTGTCAACGATATTGTAGCGACCCTCATACGACTGCTCGTTTTCCCCGTGACTGTACTCCGGATCATCCATGATGCTATCTGGGATCTCGCGATACTCCGGCGAGAGGCCCAGGTCCTTCATGAGCTGGTGCAGATACTCCACCATCTCCTGCTCGTTCCCCTGCACGCTCTCGAACTCAATCATCTTCTGCAGCCATGCCAGCCCGTTGTCTTCGAGGGCCTCGACCGCAGCGCTGATCCCTTCGCACGTCAGTCCTTCACCCATATTCCTTCACTCCACCATCTTTCACGCCCATCAGCCTCATCGCTACCAGCTTCTCGTACCCCGTGCTGCAATTGCCATGCTACTCCATCACCTTGACCCCGTCGTTGTCAAAGGCCAGAATCCTCGACATCCACTTCCGCCCTGTCCCGCGTCCCGCCGACAGCATCGCTTCCTCGACGCGCTGGCAGTTGTCCTTCTCCGCGAGTGCAACGATGGTCGGCCCGGAGCCGCTCAAAGCTGCGCCCTTTGCATCCGCATCTATTGCCGCCCGGATCAACTCATCCATCCCCGCCACCAGATGTGCCCGGTACGGCTGGTGCAGCCTGTCCCGCATTGCATCCGCCAGGCCCTCGTATCGCCCACTCGCAAGCATCGCCACTACGGCCGCCGCCTGCCCCGTATTGAACACTGCATCCCCGAACGCCACCCGCTCAGGCAGCACCTCACGCGCCGCCGCCGTACTCACCTCAAAATCCGGGATCGCCACCACCGCTAAGAGACCCTCCGGCGCTTCCAGTCCCAGCGCCACCTTCGTCTCATCTGCCTGCTCGAAGCACACTGTCAGCCCGCCCAGCAGAGCCGGCGCAACGTTATCCGGATGACCCTCCATCTCCACGGCCAGAGCAAGCGCCTCCAGACAGTCCATCTCATAGCCTAGTGCCTGCTGCGCCGCGGCGATACCTCCCACAATAGCCGCCGAGCTGCTCCCCAGACCTCGCGCCAGTGGTATCCGGTTCTCCTGCCGCACATGCCAGTGACCCTCGTACCCCGCCTCGGCGGCAACTCGTTGCGCCGCCTGGTATGTCAGATTCGTCTCATTTCGCGGCAGCGTCTCCGCGCCCTCACCGGCTATCTCCACTACCGGCTCGGCCGACACCCGTAGCTCTACGATGTTATAAAGCCCCAGCGCGATACCCAGACAATCGAATCCCGGCCCCAGGTTTGCCGTAGTCGCCGGCACCTGGACCCTCACCAATTCATCACTCATCATTCAAGGCTTACTCCTGATATATCCGAGGCAGCCTCTTCCCTATACGCGAGAAGAACTCCTCGGGAATTGTCTCCGCACGTCGCGACAGCTCTTCCACTCCGATCTCTTCATCCCCCTGGTGCCCCATCAGCACCACCTCATCCCAGGCCACGCAATCAGCCTCACGCCCGATCGCCACCACCGTCATATCCATTGACACCCGCCCTAACACAGGTCGCCGCCGTCCGCGTATGATGGCGTCCGCATTATTCGACAGGTGGCGCGAGTAGCCGTCCGCATAGCCGATCGGTACTACACCCACGTACTGGCGCTCCTTCACCTCGTACGTCGAGCCGTACCCGATCTTCTCACCCGACTCGACCCGCTTCACCAGTGCCAGCCGCGCTTTCACACTCATCGCCTGTTTGATCGGCGGCCGCTTGTCAGCCGGCACAGCTTCCACCGCACCATACAAAACGATCCCTGGCCGCACCATATTGAAGGGTTTGTCGTGATACAGAATAGTCGCCGCACTCGCGCATATGTGCTGCCACTTGAACGGCCCCAGGATCCCCTCCGCCACGCGCACTGCATCCCGGAACGCTCCCATCTGACTGGCCGAGAACTCCTCATCACGCCCGGCGTTGGCGAAATGAGAAAAAATCCCCTCGTATCTCAGGTTCCCCAGCCCCTTGACGCGTTCGCACAGCTCGCCGATCTCATCGCACCGCACCCCCATCCGGCACATCCCGCTGTCCACCTTGATATGCACCGGGAGACTGCCGTCGCCGGCTGCTGCTGAGAACGCTTCCGTATCCCCCACGCTGTGGATCGTCGGCGTCACCTCTGCCGCGACTATCTCAGCCGCCCGCTGGGGCGCAGTGCAGCCCAGAATCAGGATCATCCCCGGCACGCCGGCCTCCCGCAACTCCAGCGCCTCATCTGCCGTCGCCACTCCGAAGAACCCCGCACCCGCCGCTTCGAGAGCCTTCGCAACGGGCACTGCACCGTGCCCGTACGCATCGCCCTTGACGACCGCCATCACCGTTGTA
>JAUWOG010000147.1 GCA_030612305.1 Armatimonadota bacterium
CCCCATCAACCAGGCTCTCCAGGTCCACTGCCGCCGACGCCGTCCGTGCCTCTTCAACCTGCTTGTGCAGGTCGCCTATTTGCTCCCTGAGCTGCGCAATGCGCCCGCCGATCTGCTCCGCCGGGCAGTTCAACTCCGCGCTCAGCTCCTGCATCTGCTCCGCCAGTTGCCGGTGATGTGCGGCCGCCGTCATCCCCGTAGTCGCCTCGATGCGCCTGATGCCTGCCGCGACGCTGCTCTCCCCGATGACATGCAGGCTCCCGATTTCACCCGTCCTCCCCACATGCGTCCCGCCGCAAAGCTCCATACTCAGACCCTCGCACGTCACGGTCCGCACCTGCCGGTCATACTTCTCGGTGAAGATGGCGATCGCGCCCTGCGCCAGCGCCTCATCGTACTCCATCTCCGCCACCGACACCGCTCGGTTCTCCAGCACCCATTCATTGCAGAGCCGCTCCACGGCTGCCAACTGCTCCGGCGTCACCGCCTCATGGTGCGTGAAGTCAAAGCGCAGCCGGTCGGCCGCTACCAGCGAACCCGACTGCGACACATGCTCGCCGATCACCTTCCGCAGCGCGGCATGAAGCAGATGCGTCCCCGTGTGGTTGCGCATGATCGCCCGCCGACGCGCCGTGTCAACTCCCGCACTCACCTCATCGCCCACTGCCATCGCCCCGCGCTTCAGCCTCCCCACATGCAGCACCTTATCCCCGTGCTTGACCGTGTTCTCGACCGCGAACTCAAACTTCGGACTATGGATGATACCCTCGTCCCCGATCTGCCCGCCCTGCTCGGCATAGAACGCAGTCGCATCCAGTATCACCGTCGCCTCCGTCTCGGCCTTGGCAAGCTGGGTCTCTTCCCCCTCCACGAGGATCGCCACTACCCTCGCCGTACTGCTGTCCGTATCATGCCCGACGAACTCCGTGGCAGGCAGATGCGCCAGCGAAATCGTCTCTTCCGCGGTGGCCAGTCCTGCACCCTTGCCCGACCTTGCCCGCTGCGCCGCCATCGCCGCCTCGAAGCCCTCCATGTCCACCTTCAGACTCCGCTCCGCAGCCAGCTCAACCGTCCACGCGCCGGGGAAGCCATACGTATCATACAGCGTGAACGCTTTCTCCCCCGGGACTTCGTCCTCATCAGCCTGCTGCAATTCCAGCGCGATCTGCTCGAACAGACTCATCCCCTGCCGCAGCGTTGAGGCGAAGCGTTCCTCTTCGCGCTGCACTAGCTGCGTCGAGAATTCCTCCCTCTCCGCAAGCTCCGGATACTGCTGTGCCATTGCCGCCGTGACGGCAGGTATCGCCTGGTACAGGAACGGCTCGCCCGCCCCGAACTGCCTCCCGAAGCGGAACGCCCGCCGGATCAAGCGCCGCAGCACATAGCCTGCCCCTTCATTCGAGGGCGCGACGCCGTCGGCCAGCACGAACGCCGCCGCCCGCACATGGTCCGTCATAATCCGCAGCGCCAGGTCACGGTGCCCGTCCTCGCCATACGCATACTCCGAGCCGGTCTGCTTGTTGATGACCTCGATGATGCGCCGCATGATTGCAGCCATCTCATCCGTCTGCGCCACATGCCGCACGTTCTGCATCACCAGCGCCAGCCGTTCCAGACCCAGCCCCGTATCAATGCCCGCGCTCGGAAGCGGTGTCAGCGTCCCATCCTCCGCCTCCGTGTACATCTGAAACACCAGGTTCCACAACTCCAGATACCTGTCGCAGTCACAGCCCACGGTGCAGTCCGGCCGGTCGCAGCCCAACTCCGGCCCCAGATCCAGATGGATCTCGCTGCATGGCCCGCACGGGCCCTCCCAGCGCTCCTTCGGCCACCAGTTATCCGAACGGCCCAGGCGGCTGATCCGCGCCATCGGCACCCCTATCTTCTCATGCCAGATTCCCTCCGCCTCGTCATCATCCGTGTGCACCGTGACATACAGGTCTTCCTTCGGAAGCTCCAGCACATTGGTCACGAAGTCCCACGCGAGCTCGATGGCCCCTTCCTTCAGGTAATCGCTGAACGAGAAGTTCCCCATCATCTCAAAGAACGTGCAGTAGCGGTTATGGAACCCGACACCCTCAATGTCATTGGTGCGCAGGATTTTCTGGATACTCACCGCACACGGCGCAGGCGGCTCCTCCTCGCCACGGAACGCCGCCATATACGGCTGCATTCCCGCGCTGGTGAACAGGCTCGTCGCGTCGTCGCGCAGCACCAGCGGCGCACTGGGCTGAACCAGATGCCCACGCTCCGCAAAATAGCCGACAAACAGGTCGCGTAACTCCTGTACGGTCATAGTCTCACTCGTCCTCATCTTCGCCTTGCTCTGTACCGGAGCCGACCGCGACCTCCGGCTCCTGCTCCTGCTCCGGCTCCGTCTCCTCGCCCTTCGGCTCGGCACTCGACGCGCTCGCGGCCGACCTCTCCGCGCCCGATCCGAGACTCCCCTCCGCGCCGCCGTGCAGCCGCCGGAAATATCCCCAGACACCCTTGATGCCCGCCGACACATCCAGCAACAGCGGCTCCGAAGGCGCCCGTACCACTTCCGGCCCCGGACCGATCGCCGGTATCCATTTCGCCAGGATAATCTTGATACAGCCTGCTATCGGCATGCCAATGATGACCCCGATCAACCCGAAAAGCTCGTACCCGGCGAACATCGCGAACAGAACCACCAGCGGGTCGAGATTGATCCGCCGCCCGATCAGCTTCGGCTGCACGATGATCGCAAAGTACTGGCTCATTGTCAGCATCAGAACCCCGGCCAGGCCGCTGGCGAGCCCCGGCGTCGACGTAGCCGTCACATACGTCAGAGCCGCGGCGCTGCCTGCACTCACCACCGGCCCCACGTACGGCACCATATTCGTGATGCCGGTCAGCAGCCCCACCACCAGCGCGTACTGGTTGCCGAAGAACGCCGCCAGCACATACATGATGATCGTCGCACCGATCCCATTGGCGAAGAACAGCACCATGATCCCGCGCAGATATTGCCCCAGCATCGTACCGATCTCGGTGCTGACCTCGCTGACCTCACTGCTGTGCTCGCTTGGAATCAGCTTCCGCAGCGTGCTGCGCAGCGTCTCGGCAAGCATCATGAAATGGAAGCTTATCACCAGCAGCAGAATCCCGACGCCGACAACGCCCAGAGAGGCCATGAGTTGCCGGCTCACCCAACGCAGCACATCCGGCACATGCTCCGTCGCCCACGCCTTGGCCTCCGGAATCCGCGCGTCCAGCATCTCCCAGATCTCCAGATGTGGCAGATGGCTGCCCAGCCACGCCTGTGTACCGCTGCTGATGTTGTTATACAGCTCGAAGACTTGCTGGTTGTACTCATCGAAGTGCTCCGCCACACTCATCGCCTGCGACACCAGCGCCGGCACCAGCGCCCAGCCGCACAGTGCCAGCACCGCGACCAGGCCCGCGAAAACCGCCCATACCGCCCCCACTCGCCGCCAGCCCTTCCGCTGCAGGCGCAACACCAGCGGCTCCAGAGCGTACGCCACACAGAACCCCGCGATGAAGAGACCGATCACGCCCCTCAACCTGATCGCCAACAGGTACGCGGCAACCAGCGACAGACCGCCGACGAAGAACGCCGACACCATCGAGGACCACCAGTGCAGTCCCAGCGACTGCTCCGTCGCCCCGGACCGCTGCCGGCCGCTCACCTGTCCTTGCTGCTCTCCCTCGCGCTTTTCCATGCTTCCCTGCTCACGACTCCACTTGCTTTTCGATGCTGGCCACGGCCCTGCACCGCGCCGGCCGTGTGCCTTTGCACTTTGCCGTATGTTCTATGCCGTTGGAGGACAGGCATCCTGCCTGTCAATGCCTTTCATCAATGTCGTTGCCGTATGCCTTTGCCGCCGCCGTTCGGAGGGGCCGAATCCGAGGCGGAAGCGCAGCTTCTGCCGAGAATCCGGCCCACAGCCGTATGCCTTTGCCGCCGCCCTTTGCCATCTCCCCTCTCCATGTGCTGTGCCCAGCGCCGGAGAGGGGCGGGGGTGAGGGGCCGTTGCCGTTGCCGTTGCCGTGCGCCGTTGCCTTATGCCTTTGCCGTGGCCCAAAGGATCCGCAGCATCCTTACTCACGACTCCACTTGCTTTTCGATGCTGTCCACGACCCGCCCGCTCAGCCGCCGCCGCCCTTCCCACGCATTCGACGCCCCATGCGCAACATCCAGATGCAGCGGCTCCGACGGGGCCCGCACGCCCGGCGCCGAACCGATCACCGGCACCCATTTCGCCAGCGTAATCTTGATGCTCGCCGCCAGCGGCATCCCGATGATCATGCCGACAAGGCCGAACAGTTGGTATCCGGCTATCACCGCGAACAGCCCGATCACCGGATGCAGGTCAATCCGCCGCCCGACCAGGTTCGGCCGCACGATCAGGTCGAATATCTGGTCTATCACCGCTGCTACCGCCATCGCCGCAACCGCGGCCCACAACGGCTCGCCGGACGCCGTCATATATGTGAGAATCCCCGCGCTGCCCAAAGTCACTATGCTCCCCACGTAGGGCACCACGCGGAACACGCCGGCAATGGCCCCGATCGTCAGCGCGTACTTGCTCCCGAAAAACAGCCCCACGACCTCCAGCCCCAGCCACGTCGCCACCGTCGTCAGGATCGTCAGCAGCACCATCGCCCGCAGGTAGCGCCCCAGCATCGCCGTGATGTCGTGACCTATTTCGGCGACCTCGTCCGTGTGCTCCCGAGGTATCAGCTTCCTTACCGTCGTCTCCAGCTTCGCCTTCAGCAGCATGAAGTGAAAGCTGATCACCAGCACGATGACGCCTATCCCGAGCACCCCCAGCGAGGCCACCAGTTGCAGGCTGATCCACTGCAGCATCGCCGGCGCCCGCGAAGTGAACCACTGCCGGGCGTGGTAGCTGCGTTCGTCAATCATCTCATTGACGTTCGCATCCGGGTAGCGCTCGACAAGCCATACCTCGGCCGAAACGCGCCCTCTGTCAAAGACCTCCAGCACCCGCTCGCTATAGACGGGCCAGTTGCGCACCGCGTCCTGCGCCTGGCTCACAAGCATCGGCACCAGTGTCCAGCCCACCAGCGCGATCACTATTATCAGACCCGACAGGATAATCCAGACGGCCTTCACGCGCGACACGCCGGCATCCTGCATCCGCTTGATAAGGGGTTCGAAGAAATACGCCACGAAGTACCCGATGGCGAAGAGCAACAGCACCCGCTGCAGCTTGTACGCCAGGTAGCCGGCAACGATCAGCGCCAGCCCCCCGAAGAACACCGCCAGCACCGTCCTGGCCCAGGAGTGCTTCGACCCGCTAGCCGCGCCCGGTTCGCCCGCACCGGCCGCCGAACTCTCGCTTCTCTCCGGCCCGCCCGCGCTGCTCACTGGCTCTCCATCATGTTCCGCAGCCGTTGCAGTGCCCGCTGCTGCAGCCGCGATACGTGCATCTGCGATATCCCAAGCCGCTCTCCCACCGCCTCCTGCGACATCTCCACAAAGAAGCGCATCACCAGGATCACCTTCTCGCGAGTGGGCAAACGTTCCAGGTATTCGGCGATCTCCTGATGGTCTATCAGGGCTGCCAGGTCGGAGTCATCTTCACCCGCTCGCTCGATGTATGAGCTGCCTTCATCGTCATCACTGCCCCTGTCGTCAATACTCACTAGCTCGTACTGGCGACCCACCTCTATCGCCTCGATCACTTGCTCCACGCTGACCCCGAGCTCCGAGCCCACCTCCGAGTAGGTTGGCGAGCGCCCCAGATGCTGGGTCAGTCGCTGCTGCGCCGCCTGTGCCTTCGTCGAGAGCTCCTGCAGCCGTCGCGGCACCCGCATGGACCACGTCAGGTCGCGGAAGTAGCGCCGGATCTCGCCCTTGATCGTCGGCACCGCAAAGGTGGCGAATTTCGTCCCCCGCGACGGGTCAAACCGATCAATGGCGTTGATAAGCCCGATGTGACCCACGCTCACGATGTCCTCATACGCCTCACGCGAATCCGCATACTCCCGCGCCACGTGCCGAACCAGGCCCTCGTGCTTGTTGATCAGATATGCCCGCAGCTCCGGGTCCCCGGAGGCGCGGAGCAACTCAAATAGCTGTGGGCTACTCAACTCGTCCCAGCGAGATGGTATCAACGCTTCACCTCGCCGAACGCTTAGTCATCACGATTTTCGTCCCGCTGCCGGGAGCGCTCTCGATCTTCACCTCGTCCATCAGTTCCCTGATTAGATAGAGCCCCAGCCCGGTGCCCTCGGTAAACGGCTTCTCAGCCACCGGCGGAAGATGCTTCGGATCGAACCCGCAACCCTCAGC
>JAUWOG010000364.1 GCA_030612305.1 Armatimonadota bacterium
CGCTGCCGATGGATCCGGGCCGCAGCGACAGCCAGAGCCAGCAAGTCGCCGCGACGGGGGTATCGGCGCTCAGTTGAACGCTGCGGTGAAGCGCTCGTACCATTTCCTCATGCCGGTTTCGACGGGCTCGATGTTGCCGACCTCGTACTCGAGAGCGTAGTCCCCCTCATAGCCGGCGGCTTCGAGTTGCTCGACGACCCAGACGAAATCCACATCGCCGTCCCCCAGGTGTACGCGCTCATACTCCCCTGCCTTCCAGGTTCCGTCCTTGATATGGGTATGGACGACCCAGTCGCCGAGCGTGTCGAGGGCCTGCTTGTAGTCCACCTCGATGGCGAGCAGGTTGCACGGCTCGTAGATGACGCCGAAATACGGGGAATTGACATTGCGGCAGAGCTCGGCGACGACTTCGGGATTACCCGCGATCGAGCCGCCGTGATTCTCCATCCCGAGATAGACGTTCCTCTCCGCTGCGTAGGCGGCGGACTCGATGAAGTACGGCGTCACCCGGTCAACTATGGCCGGGTCTTCGCCGTGCCCGGGGGAGACGCGGATGGAGCGCGCGCCGAGATATGCAGCCCCCTCGATGGCAGCCTTCATCTTGCACATTTCCGCCTCGCGTTCGTTCTCGGTGTCGGCGATGAAGGAGCTGCCGGGGTACGTGCCGAGGTTGGCGACAGCGATGCCGAGCTCTGCGGCTGTCTGCTTGAGGGCAGGCCAGTCGCACTGGGACTGGTCTTCGGAGAAATGGGGCGCGCGTCCCCAGACGTCGGCTTTCGTGAAGCCTGCCTCAGCGCACACCCTCAACGCGTAGTCTATCTCTCTCTCACGCATGGGGTACGTACAGGTGGATATTCTGCTGATGTCCATAATGAGCCCTCCGGGCCGTAGTATCCGATGCGCATGGAGGTTCGCCGAACCGAGCAAGCAATCCTGCATGGACTGAGCATTGAGGGTGGCGCGATGGAGTGAGATGTGAGTATGTGGCGTTGGTGAGAGCCGGCATCTGGTGCGGTTGCCTCATGGCAGGGCCGTGTGCTATACTCGCACCTACGACGACTTATGGAGGGATTGCGTTGGCAGACAGTCAGCCTGGCAGGGCTTGGGCCGCGTTTCCGAGAGTAGGCAATGCGCTCGGCGTACTCGTGTTCATCGCGGGAATCGCCATGATTGTAGCCGTGTTCTTCTGGGGATACGAGCTTTTCGTGGGTATGGACGAACAGGTCCTGGGCGTTCGCTATGTGGAAGGGTTGACTGCTGGGCAGAGCAATCCCGGCGGCGATGTGGCACTAGCAGAGCCTGCCGGTCCGGGGCTTGCTGAGATCGCCGCCGTGCTGGGCTTCAAGTTCATCGCGCTGCTGGTACTGGGCTGGCTGGGTGCAATGGTAGCCAGCAAGGGCGCGGAGATGACACATGCCGGCGGCAAACCGCCGCCATCGAAATAGATGTGTGTGAAGAGGATTAGTGCCATTGTCAGCGGGCGGGTGCAAGGCGTCGGCTTCCGCTATTTCGTATTTCGCATTGCGGTGAAGCTGAAGCTGGCCGGCTGGGTGCGCAACCGGGGTAGCGGAGACGTGGAGGTTGTCGCTCAGGGGCAGCCCGCGGTACTCGAGGAGATGCTGAGGCAACTCCGGACAGGCCCGCCAGGTGCGTATGTGCAGAACGTGGCAGTGGAGTGGGGCGAGGCGGGAGCGGAACTGGCAGGCTTTGATGTGCGGCCCACAGAGTACTTCTGAAGGATCGAGCGGGACCCGGCAGGGCGTCTGTGGAAGGTAGCGTGCGTGCGGGGGCGCCATGTGTTTCAGTAACTCGGGAGGGATCTTGCTGTGGCCAATCACGGGGGGAAGCTACTCGTAGTTGACGACGACGAGGGTGTGCGCGAGCTCGCGGAGGAGGCCTTCAATCGGGCGGGTTATGACACTCTGGTCGCCGGCAGCGGCAGCGAAGCGGCTGAGTTGCTGAGCGAGCACGAGGTCACGGCCGCCGTCGTTGACCTCGTGCTTCCGGACACTAGTGGGCTCGAGGTGCTCAAGCAAGTGCGAGCATCGAATCCGGAGGCGGTGATGATTGTCATCACCGGATACGCATCCCTTGATTCGGCGATGGAAGCCGTGAAGCTTGGAGCCTACGACTACCTGCGCAAGCCGTTCGGTGTGGAGGACTTGGTGAATGTCCTCAGCCGGGGGCTGAAGGAACGAGAGCTGGCGCAGAGGAACCGTGAGCTCGTGGCGGAACTGGACAGGACGAACCGCGAGCTATTGGCGTACCACGACAGGCTCGAGACCGAGATGCAGGTGACGTCGGATAAGCTCGACGCGTTCATCGAGTTGGGCAAGCGTCTGGCGACGTCGGAGGGGGCCTTGCCGAGTCTGGCGGACGTGTTGGAGGCGGGCAGGCAGGTAGCCGGTGCCCGGAGCGGTGCAGTCTTCTGTCTCGATGAGGATGGCCTGGCGTGCCTCGTAGCGGCGGGAGAGGCGCGGGCTGATCTCCAGGACGTGCGCATCCAGCCTACCGAAGCCGGCTTCGGAGACGTCCTCGCGTCCGGAGAAGCGACGGTCATCTCCGACCTTGTGGGTACCGGTGAAATGGAGACTTCCAGCCTGTCGCTGCTGGGGCTTGCATCGGCCATACTCCTGCCTCTGCAGTACCAGCAGGTCACGCTGGGCGTGATTGCGCTGTTTGACTCCGAGCCCGCATCCTTCGCCGAACCGAGTCTCAACCTGCTGAGGGTGCTGGCCGCGCAGGCGGGCGACCTGATCGTGCGGGCGCAACTCCATGGACAAGCAGTCGGCCCCATGACCGAGCACCACGTCAGTGACCAGGATGCCTTTGTTGACATTACGGATATGCTGAGATAAACGATGTGCAGCGAAGCCAAGTCCTGGTGGCGTGAGTTCTTCGAGAGCCCGGACGCCTTCCCACTCTCATGCTTCCCCGAGCCGGACGTGACAGTGCATCAGGTCCGAGGGATAAAGCAACTGCTGGGGCTGCGGCCGGAGGACTTGGTTGCTGATATCTGCTGCGGACACGCTCGTCATACGTTGCCCCTGGCCGCCGAAGGATATCAGCTCGTTGGCCTCGACATCTCAGAGATGATGTTGCACGTGGCGCGTCATCTAGCGACAGAGATGAGCTTGCGCCTCCGGCTCGTCCGAGGTCTGGCGCAGCAATTACCATTCGCCGACGGCGTCTTCGATGTAGCTATGAATCTCTTCAACAGCCTCGGGTACATGGACGATGATGACAATGAGGCCGTGCTGAGTGAGATCGCCCGGTGTCTCAAGCCGCGTGGCAGACTCCTGTTGGATACGCGCAACAAGAAGTTCCAGATACTCTATGCGCCGTACCGCCAGATGGTGACACTGGCAAATGGGAAGCCGGCCCTGCTTCAGTGCAACTACGACCGCGAGAATAGCCGCCTGAACAGCGTCTGGACCAACGGAGATGACCCGGCAGACGTGTATCACACCGCCTCGATCAGATTGTACAGCCCTGCCGAGATTGAGGACCTCCTGACAAGGGCCGGGTTCGCCGTCAAGAGTAGATACAGCGAATACGACGGGACCACGTTTCAGGGCTTTGAACGGCAACTCATCTATCTGTGCACAAAGCGCTGAACGGCCAGGCACGCGGGCCTAGTGGAGGTCACTGCGCAGTCCGAGGATCCTGCCGATGACGCGCGGTGTGCACAGCACCCAGGCGATAGGGAAAAGGTAGCTACTCACCTGACAAAGACACTGGCGCGTACGGAGAATACGGGAGCGACAGAAACCGTCACGCAATGGAGATGAGTGAGATGAGTAACATGAGTAACATGCTCACAATCTTCATTGCATTCACGTTTGCCTTAGCTGCCTGCACCATGGCCTCGGGCCAGCAGGGCGAGTACTACGAGTCGTTCGAGGACGGGGTGCCGGCTCACTTCGCTGCGACCCGAGCCGAGAGCTTGAGCATCAGTCCGTGGCACAGCAAGCAGGGCAGCAATTCGTTGCGCTGGGATTGGTCC
>JAUWOG010000747.1 GCA_030612305.1 Armatimonadota bacterium
TGTATTGGGGGAGGTCGGCACGGTCGGCGACGATGAGGCCCTGTGAGTCGAAGGTGAAGACGTGCTTTCTGGCTTCCTGAGGTGACATGCCGAGTGTCTGGAGCGCGGCGATGATGCCGGTAGCGACGCCGACACCCGCGGCCCCGGCGCCGACGATGCAGATGGTCTCGTCTGTGAGGTCGCGTCCGGCGATGTGCAGCGCGCTGATGAGAGCGGCCTGGACGACGGCGGCGGTGCCCTGGATGTCATCGTTGAATGAGGGCAGTTCGTCACGGTAGCGGATGAGAGTGTCGAAGGCGCGGGCGCGGCTGAGGTCTTCCCACTGCAGGACGGCGTGGGGGCACTGGCGCTTGACGGCGCTGACGAACTGGTGGATGAACTCCTCGTAGCGGTCATCTCTGAGCCTGGGCTTGCGCAGGCCGACGTAGAGGGGGTCGTTGAGGAGTTGCTCGTTGCCGGTGCCGACATCGAGTGATATGGGGAGGCAGCTTGTGGGATGAAAGCCGCCGGCGGCGACATAGAGCGCGAGCTTGCCGATAGGGATGGCAATGCCGCCGACGCCCTGGTCGCCGATGCCGAGGATGCCTTCATTGTCGGTGACGACGATGACTGCGACTTCACCTTCGGGGGTCGAGCCGAGCATTTCGTCGGCGTGCTGGATATTGTCGGGGGTGATGTAGAGGCCTCGGGAGGAGCGGAAGATGTGGCTGAAACGGCGGACGGCTTCGGCGACCGTCGGGGTGTAAACGATAGGAATCATCTCGGCCATGTAGCGCATGAGGACGGCGTGGAAGAGGGTTTCGTTGCGGTCCTGGAGGAGGCGGAGGTAGGTGTATTTGTCGAGCGGGGTCTGTTCGGCGCGGAAGTTCTCGATGACGCGGAGCATTTGTGCTTCGAGGGCGCTGACGGCGGGTGGGAGCAGGCCGGTGAGGCCGAGCTGCTCGCGTTCGGCGAGTGTGAAGGCGCTGCCCTTGTTGAGGGAGGGATTGCGCAGGAGTGCTACTCCGCGTTGAGTGACGGGAATGCTGTCTTCGTGCACGGGCATTCTCCCGGGCGATGATGTCGCAAGAGGGCCTGGTGCGGGTGGATTTTGTGGATCGCGAGCATCGTATCACAGGCATGTTGGCAAGTCAATTTCGGGGGGAAGGTGGGGATTGATGGGGCGCTTGGCAGAAGTGGCGGAATTGATGGAGGATTCGGCGCGGCCATAGAGAAATAGAGCGAGAAGTCAGTGCGTGCGGGAGTGTGTAGTTGACCGGGACTGGTTCAGCTAGTCGGCGGTAGTGTGGCTTCCGCACGGGTATTCCATAAGGGCATAGCGTCCAACGGAGGTAATGAGATGACCGAGTCATGGCGACAACTTTTTGATGTGGGTCTCGTCCACTTCATGGCGTTCCCGGAGGGGGACCCGGTAGCACAGGTGCGTTCCCTGGCAGAGGACGACTTCTTCGATGTGGTGGAGATCAAGCCGTATGATGTGGCGGTCATGGATGAGATCAAGTCAATCTGCGAGCAGGGGGGGATGTCGGTAGGTCTGGCCGCGCAGCCGGGGCTGCTGGGGGGCAAGCTGTCTCTCAATGATGCCGCCGAGGAGGGCCGCACGGCTGCAATCAAGTCGGTCAAGGGGGCTATTGAGGCGGCGT
>JAUWOG010000155.1 GCA_030612305.1 Armatimonadota bacterium
TCGCCGCACGGCACACTGCGCCTCTTGCCACTTTCCCGTCTGCCTCCTATTGCTCCCCCCGTTTCTGCAGCCAGGGAAACACGTGCGCCAGCCGCTGTGGATGGTCAACGATCAGCGCGATTGCGGCTATCAGGTACAGGAAGGAGAAGAGCACGTGCATCTGGTCGCCGCGGATGCCCATCAACGTCCCCCCGAAGCAGCTTTCGACGATCGTGGGAGCGACCAACTGGCCGGCGAACAGCCCAAACAGCAGCAACCCCTGGGCGACCGACAGCCGCAGTGTCGCCACCATCACAACAGCCAGCAGCGACTGCGCGGCAGTGAGCAGTATCTCCTCCATCTGGAAGCGCCCCATTGGCAGCGGGTGTGCCAGCGTGCCACTTGACAGCGCGTACACCCATGGGATCATCCCCACCAATAGCGTCCATTGATTCAGCTTCGCAGACAGGAGGCTCCCCAGAGCGAGGCCGGCCCTCGCGCGCAGGGCGAACATGATCGCCACCACAAACTCAGGGGCCTCGGACGCAAGCGGGGCGAGCCACTGAACGAGCAGAAACTCACTGATGCCGAACGCCTTGCCTGTGGCCACGAGGCCCTCGCAGAAGCGTTCGGCGTTCATGACAATGACGCCCGCGGCGAAGAGGAAGAGCAGGATCGTCCAGACCCTTCGCGTGACGACCGGCAGGCCTGCAAGGTAGGCCCCGGGACCTTCGGCATCTACTTCCGTTTGCGGGCGGCGCCCGGCTATCACCACATACCAGACGTACAGGCCGATGAACACGATGCCGTCGTACCAGGCCAGATGCCCCTTGATCGGGATCAGGAACGCATACAGCGTGGCGACTGCCAGGAACCGGATCTCCAGGAGCCGCTCCTCTTTCAGCACCACCGCACCGCGTGTCTTCACCCAGAAGATGACCACCACGATTACCCACGCGACCCCGATGATCAGCCGGTTGGCCCCGGTCATATTCGCGATGGCGTATCCGGCGTAGTCACTGTCGGGGAACTTGCCCGCCTGCCAGGTGAAGTACATGTCCACGACATACTCGGGGAGTACTGCAACCACGGCGACCACGGCCAGTGCCAGGGACTGGGAGACGTCCGCCTGAGCCGCGTCACAGGCCCATACAAGGATGAAGGCAGCGGTCAGGATGGAGAGGCCGGCGACGAATGCCGTCAGCGGAGCGGACAACTCCACGTGGGCCAGCGCAACCACCACGCCGGGACAACTCACAAGGGCAGCGAGAACGATTGGAAAATACGGTTTGCGCACAAGCACTCTCTCCTCCGGGCGTATGGCCGAGACCGGGCCACGCGGAGTCATTGTGTGTGGCCAAAGGTCTGACACCCGGAGAAAAACCGGTCGGGAGACCAGAAGAAGCTCTTCGTAGTGTTGGTCTTCCCGGAGCGGCTGGGCGCCGCTCTGCTACTCCCCTCTGGCAGGAGACACTTCTATTGTAGCGCATGCCCTCCTACGACGCAACATGCCCGGCGCGTGGATTTTGCTCCGCCAGACTCCGAAATAATCTGCTTGCGAGGAAGGAAACCGAAGCTGAGCCGTGCTCACCGCCACCTCAGCCCTTGACTACCGCCAGCGGACGCAGCCGAGCCACCCGTCGCGAAATCCCTGCCCCGTCGCACACCGCCACTACCTCGTCAACATCCTTGTACGCGTCCGGGGCCTCCTCGGCCAGCGTCTTCTTGCCCACCGAGCGCACCAGGATCCCCTGCTCCTTCAGCTTCGCCCGCACCTCATTGCTATGCTGCTTGCGGATCGCCGCCTTCCGGCTCAGCACCCGGCCCGCTCCGTGCGCCGTCGAGCCCCACGTCTGCTCCATCGCGCCCTGCGTCCCCGCCAGCACGTACGACCCTCGCCCCATATCTCCCGGCACAAGCACTGGCTGCCCGTGCTGCCGGTACTCCTCAGGCAACTCCTCATCCCCGGGCCCGAACGCACGTGTCGCGCCCTTCCGGTGTACGCAGAGCTCCCGCTCCACGCCATCCACACGGTGCCTCTCGAATTTCGCCACATTGTGCGCCACATCATACACCAGCCGCAGCCCCAGCCGCTCCGCACTCGACCCGAAGACCTCCTCAAACACCTCCCGCACCCGCTGCATTATCACCTGCCGGTTCGCCCATGCGTAATTGGCCGCCGCCGCCATCGCCGCATAGTACGTCCGCCCCTCCTCCGAATTCACCGGCGCGCATGCCAACTGCCGGTCCGGAAGCTCTATCCCATACTTCTCCGCCGCCTTCAGCATTGTCCCTATCGCATCGTCACACACCTGGTGCCCGAAGCCCCGCGACCCGCAGTGGATCATCACACATATCTGACCCTCCCCCTCGATCCCGAACGCCGCCGCCGTCTCCGCATCATCTATCCGGTCCACCGCCTGAATCTCCAGGAAGTGATTCCCCGATCCGAGTGTCCCGAGCTGGCCGCGGCCGCGCTCCATTGCGCGCTTGCTCACACTGGACGCGTCGGCACCCTCCAGACAGCCGCCTGCCTCCGTATGCCGCAGGTCCTCCTCGCTACCATCGCCCCGCGCCACAACCCAGCGCGCTCCCTCCGTCAGCACCCTCTCCAGTCTAGTTTTGTCTAGCTTTATAGACCCTTCCTTGCCTACTCCAGCCGGAACCCGCCCGAACATCCCATCAACAACCCTTTCCAGCCGACCCCCCAGTTCATCCTCCATCAGGTCACTCCGCACCAACCGCACACCGCAGTTGATGTCATAGCCCACCCCTCCCGGCGAGATCACGCCCTCCTCCACATCAAAAGCCGCCACTCCCCCGATCGGGAAGCCATACCCACAGTGCGCGTCCGGCATCGCCAGCGAATTCCCCACAATCCCCGGCAGGCATGCCACATTCGCCACCTGCTCCAGCGTCGGGTCATTGCTCATCCCCACGACCAGCTTCTCATCTGCAAACACCATGCCGTCTGTCCGCATCCCCCGGCTCTCGTCGCGGGGTAGCAGCCACCGATACTCATCCACTTGTCGCAGCTTCTCTTCGCTCATCTTACTCCCTCCGCCGTCGTGCCGCCCCTGTCCCTACCGCCGTAGCGCACGCAATACAATACGGACCTCGCTCATTGTGCAGCGCGCCACACACCTCGCACTCCCGGTACCCGAGTTGGCGCTTCACATGCCGCCGCTTCAGTTCATTCCGCAGCAGTCCCAGGAAGCTCTCCCGCAGCTTTTCATCCGCGATCTCCGCTGCCGCGCGCGTGCAGAACGCGGTCTCCTCCTCGCTCAGTTCGATCTCCTCTACCGCTGACTGCTCGATGGCGATCTCATCGGGCCGGTGCAGTTCCTCGGCCAGGCGACTCACTGTCAGCCCCGCACTCGAAGCCCGCAGCCGCTTGATGAACTCCCCACCCAGACGCTCATTCAGCCGCCCGATGACCTGCTCCGAATCCATCTGCAATTGCTGCGCCGTCGCCGGCGTATCGCACAATACCCGTGCCTCTCCGTCCGCGATGCCGACTATCTGCGTCTTTCTCCCATACCACGGCCCGACTACCTGTGGCCACACCTCGACGCACAACGTCGAGGCCCCCCGCTGCAGATTCCCCGTCGCCGCGAGGTAGTCGTTGATCGCCCGCTGCAGCGGACCCATCTTCCCATCTCTGGTTCCTTGCCTCCTCACGGCTCACTCCTTCTCCCGCCGCTCTACTGCTCGATCCTCCCATCCGACACCCGCAGAAGCTGCGCATTCTGCGCCGCCAGCAACTCCGTCAGCACCGGACTCGTGATGATCAGGCCCTGCAACTTCCCCGCAAGTTCCAGCACATGCCGGCTGCGCCGCTCGTCGAGTTCCGACAGACAGTCATCCAGCAGCACCAGCGGCGGCTCGCCTCGCCATGACATCACGACCTCCGCCTGCGCCAGCTTCAAGCTCAGCGCCGCCGTACGCTGCTGCCCCTGAGACCCGTACTTCCGCAGCAGCGTCTCATTCGCCATCATCCGCAAGTCATCGCGGTGCGGACCCACGCTGCTGTACCCGAGCGCCACATCGCGGTCCTCATTCCGCGCCAGTAACTCCTCAAAACGCCTCCGCGCACCCTCCGCGTCCTCTGCCTCCGCCAGATCCCCCTCATACGAAAGCGCCAGCCGTTCCTCCTCATCCGTCAGCTCGCCGTGTACGAGCGCCGCCGCCTCATTCAGCGTCTCGACGAACTCCCTCCGATCCATTGCCAGGCCCACGCCCGCCTCAATCAACTGCTGGTTCCACGCGTCCAGGCTATTGCGTCCCGCATCTCCCTGCCGAACCTGTTTCAGCACCTCATTGCGTTGCCCTAGCGCTCGCCGGTAGCGTTGCAGGTCATCGAAATACCGGGGCCGCAACTGTGCTATCGCCACATTCAGAAATCTCCGCCGACTCCCGGGCGAGCCCTTCACGACCGCCACGTCCTCAGTCGTGAAGATGACCACCGCCACCCGGCCGATCACATCCGCAACTCTCTCGACGCTCGTCCCGTTGACCGTGATCCGCTTGCTGTCCGGCCTGCTGCCGTCCTCGCCGCTCCCCTCGCCCGGCAACACCACTGCTATCTCCGTAGTCCCCGCCTGCGCGGACACGAACTCCCCATACACCCGGCTGTACGCCTCGCCCCAGCGAACCAGTTCCCGGTCCAGCCGCGTCCGGGGCGACTTCGTGGTCGCAAGCACATTGATCGCTTCCAGTAGTGCCGTCTTACCGGAAGCATTGGGGCCGACGATGATAGTCAGCCCCATGGGAAACTCCAACTGCAGCTCCGGATAGATGCGGAAGTTCTCCAGAGCGAGCCTTGTTATGTACAATCCTGGCCCCTCATGCCATAATCTGCATCGGCATCAGCACATACAGATACCCTTCGTCATCTGCCGGATGCAGCAAGCCCGAATTCAGCGGCCCTGACAGTTTTATCGTCATCTCGTCGCACTCAGCAGCCTCCAGCATCTCCATCAGGTAGTTGCCGTTGAAGGCGATCTCGGCCTCCTCGCCCTCCATCGCAACACTCAGCGTCTCTTCTACCTTCCCGACGTCCTGGCTCTGCGCGCTCACTGTCAACACGCCATCTTTCGCACGCAGGACCACTCGGTACGCATCCTGCCTCGCCACCACCAGCGCTCGCTGCAGTGTCTCCTTCAATGCCTCAGAAGACACCGTAATCCGCTTGTCTGTCCCTGTCGGGATCACCTTCGGGTAGTTGACGAACTGCCCCTCAATCAGCCGCGAACTGATAACCGTCTCCCCTGCCACAAACCCGACCTGGTTCGATGATATCCCGATTTCCACCTCTTCAGCCGAGCCCGCCGACAGTGTCCGCTCCAACTCCGTCAGCGCACGCCGCGACACTATCGCCTCCACATCACGCTCTACATCTGACTCCAACTGTGTCTCGTACAGAGCCAGACGGTAGGTATCCGTCGCCACAGTCGCCAGGTTACTCCCGGTGATCTTGAGCAGTGCCCCCGTTAGAATCGGCCGCGTCTCATCACCGGAAGTGGCAAACACCGTTCGCCTCAGAATCTTCAGTAGCACATCTGCGGGCATTGTGAATCTCACCGCATCATCGAGCTCGGGCAATTCCTGGAAATCATCTGCCGGCAGGCCCCGGATATTGAAGTCCGAGTCCTTCGCACGGATTTCCACCGAATGGTTCTCATTAGCCGTCAACGTCACAGGCCCGGGCGGCAACGACCCCGCAACATCGGTCAGAATCCGCGATGGCAGCGTGATCTGACCCTCCTCAGCCTCCGTTACCGGCATTACCGTCCTTATGCCGATGTACTCCATATCCGTCGCCACCAGCGTCAACTGCTCATCACTGGCCTTCAACAGAATGTTGTTCTGAATCGGCTGTGTGCTGCGTCCTGACACGCCCCGAGACACAAGCTGCACATTCTCATACAGAGCGACCTGGTCACACGTAACACTGAACATGCCTCAACGACCTCCCTTGAATGCTACCAACGCTTCCTGATTCAGTCTCAGTATTCTCAGCGCCTCCGGACAGCGCACACAGCCTGGCACAATCTGGTAGAAGTCTGTAGCTGTTTCGACTGCATAATTGTACATGCTTCACCCCTCACTTGTCCACCACTCTCTCCTCTGACAGGCTTCAGAGCCACGCCCATCCCCCCCTGCGTGCCTGGCCCCCGCCGACTTC
>JAUWOG010000070.1 GCA_030612305.1 Armatimonadota bacterium
GGCATCAAGTTCGGCGCATGGGCCGTCGCATACTGTACTTACCCCAAACCCACCAAGAGGAACCCTACAGGCAGCAAGGCAAAGAAGCCGCCGTATGACTACGCGCTGGATGTGAGCCGCAGCACCGGCGTGACGTCGGAGCGCGAGTTCATCTCGCTGCTTGACGAGCGGCGGATAGAGCATCTCGCCGAGTTCGTCGCCCTGATGGAGCAGGAAGAGAACGTGGACTACATCGGCTTCGACTATTTCCGCTCGGATCGCGGCGGCTACGAGATGGTGGAGAGGTTCACCGAAGAGATGCCGTGCCGGCTGCCCGAGGCGTGGGACAGTTACAGCCTCAGTCGGAAGCGGCGCCATGTGGCGCTGAAGGTCGAGACGCAGTGGCAGACGGATCGCGACTTCTACGACTGCTGGAACTGGTGGCGGGCACACCTCGGCGGGGAGATACTGGCGAGGATAACGCAGAAGGCCAAGCCGACGAAGCCGCTGTGGATATTCGTTCTGAGTTGGCGTCATGGCGTGGAGCACGGCCAGGACCCGTTGATGCTCACGGATGCCGGCGTCACGCTGCTGGCACCGATGCTGTATCAGGTTGAGGACCGAGGCCACTTCGACACGATGACTAATGAGTGGAACAGCTACCTGCGGCCCGGCCAGGTCAATATCGCGGTGGGCGACCAGGTGGATTTCTACTATCACCAGAATATGACGAGGCCGATAGCCGCCCCCGAGGAGCTCTACGACCGCATCGTCACCGCACACCGGGACTACCAGCCCGGCGACGGTGTCAGCGGGGGGGCATTCTGGCATGACATCAGTAGGGCGGTATGGGGTAGGCGTGGTCCCTATCCGGGCACGGAGTGGGCGCTGGCCGGAGCCGCCGCCTTCACTACGGTCCGCAGCGACTGCGGCGTCTATCCGCTGGGCCTCACGATCAAGGACTTCTCGCGCACGGGCATTGCCTTCGCGGCGAATGTCGCCATAGAGAACTTCTGCGACAAGGAAATAGGGGATCTGACACTGCAACTGATGGACACTCCGAAGATCGAAAGCAACGGTGGGAAGGTGAAGAGGATCAGGTCGCTCGGCCCGAAGCAGACGATCATAGTGCCGATCGAGGGGAGTATCAGCGGGCCTTCGGCGGCGCGTGGCAACCGCTTCATGGTCGCGCTGCGCGTGACCTGGCCGTACGGCGAATACGGCAAGGAATTCCGCAACGAATTGCCGCGCCAGCAGACGGTGATGAAGTACATCCAGCTTGGCTCCGGGGGCTAGGAACGCTCGTGGGGACGCGACCGCGAAGGATGCAGTCACACCATGATGCAGCAGGCGAACTACACCAGCCCGGGCCTCGGCGAGTTCGACGATGTCGCTGACCACTACGACCAGCTGATGCGCGCCGTGCCGTACGCGCGCTGGGTGGACTACGTCGAGAGGTTACTCGAGGCCTGGAGCAAAAGGCCCGCGGAAGTCATTGATCTCGCCTGCGGGACGGGCATGGTCGGCAGCGAGATGGCTCGGCGTGGCTATCGTGTGTGCGGAGCCGACCTCTCCGAGCCGATGGTGCGGCATTGTGCCAGTCGCGAGCCGCCGCTGCCCGCGCTGGTCTGTGACGCTGCTGAGATGGCGCTCACAGATGAAAGCGCCGACCTTGTCGTCTGCCTCTATGACAGCCTCAACTACATACTCGAGCCGAGGCGTCTGGCGGCGTCTCTGGCCGAAGCATACCGCATCCTGCGTGCGGGCGGACTGTTGATCTTCGATATGAACACCGAGCGCGCGCTGGCCACCGGCCTCTTCACCCAGGACAACATGCGCACCAACGAGCCGCTCCAGTACACCTGGGAAGCGGAGTGGGATTCCGGCACGCGCATCTGTCGGGTGGACATGCTGTACTACTACAACGGCGAGGGCGGCCCTGAGAATTTCCGGGAGACGCACTACCAGCGCGCCTATGACAACGATGAGGTGCTGGCGATGCTGCACGCGGCCGGCTTCCCTCGCATCAAAGCGTATTCCGCATACACCTTCCAGCCGGTCACGCCGCGCAGCGATCGCGCCTACTACGTGGCCGCAAAGGAGTGAAGCATCGTGAGAGCATTCATCCGTATTGCGCTTGCTTGTGTCATAGTGCTGAGCGCGATTGTGGTCGGCGGCTGCGGAAACCCCGACGCGAAGCAGATTGCAGATGCCTTCGTGAGAGCGATGGCCGCGAATGATACTGCGAAAGCCGCCGGCTACTGGGATTACAACAGCCTCGGCCGCGAGAAGAACCCGGACTGGGATACGTTTGCAGGCAGCCAGCGCAACCTCATCATCAAGGAGTCCAAATGGGCCGAGAAGCGCGCCGAGCAGCTCGATTACTGGAAGCTGCACTTCTCACGCACCACCAAGGTCGGCGATGTCGTCGAGATGGATGATACGGCCGAGGCGGAGATCGTTGACGGACGGGCCCACAAGGTCAAGCTGGTCCGCTATAATGACAAGTGGTACGTCTCCGAACTGAGGTAGGAACTGGACGGCGGCGGGTGCATCGCCAGCGTTGTCGCCCACTAGTAACTGAGTCTCTGAGCGCAGTGAAAAGCTTGGAGCACGCTTTGCGTGCTCTTGAGTTTGCTGCGCAAACTCCAGTGAACTTGATGCTTTTTTGGCATTTTTTTGGGGAAATTATTGTGAAGCGGGATGAGGGGCGGCCAGCGGTAAACGGGCAGCGGCCGGATTGGCATTGCCCTACCACGCCGTCCAGCCGCCCTCGACCGGCAGGATGCAGCCGGTGACGTACTGCGCGGCATCAGAAGCGAGGAAGACCGCCGGCCCCTTGATGTCCTCCGGGCCCGCCATCCGCCCCAGCGGACAGTGCTTGCAGTAGTTCTCTACGAACACCGGATGCTGGTCATTGAAGAGGCCGCCGGGACAGATGCAGTTGACGCGCACCTGCGGGCCCAGGAGCGTCGCCATCGCGCGCGTGAGGTTGATCATCCCGCCCTTGACGAAGGCATACTCGGCCGGTGACGTGACGTCGCTCCCCTCGTAGATGTGGAAGGTCGGCCCGACCATCCCGTAGATAGAGCTGATATTGATAATCGAGCCGCTGCCCTGCTCGTGCATGTACTTGCCGAAGTGCTTCGAGGTCCACATCACCCCCGCGCCATTGACGCGCATGTAGTCCACCCAGGCATCCGTGTCGGCCTCAAGCAGGTTTTCGACCCCGAATCTGCCTACCGCGTTGTTGATGAAGATGTCCAGCCGCCCGAACTGCTCGTCAATATGATCCCGCAGCGCGATGATTGAGTCCTCTTCGCTCTGGTCGAGCCGGTAGCCACTTGCCAGCCCGCCGGCCTCCTGAAGCTCCTGCGCGTACTCCTCACACCGCTCGACATCCCGCGAGGCGATGACTACGTGCGCTCCCGCCTCTGCCATCGCCTGTGACAGCCAGCGCCCGTAGAGACCATATCCTCCGGTTACCAGTGCGATCTTGCCGCTGAGGTCATAGAGCTCCTGCACGGTCCTCACTCGTTCTTCATCCGCCATCATCATCACCTCGGCGGGATAGTTCTCTGCACCGCTGCCGCAATCCTCTTTGCGAATCTCACACTCTGGGAAAGGGGCACCGTCGGGTTTTGGCGAACGTGACAATCGGCTCAGACATTTCAGCACAGGCGACAAGAGCGTTTCGCAACGCTCTCGCGAGGAGAATGACAATGATGCACATGGATCATGTGATCATGCGTGCGAACGTAGGAGGAGCAGTGTTGCTCGGCATGGCGATGGTTGTCGCACTCACGCTGAGCCTCTGCTCTGCGACCGCTGCACCGCCTCTGAGCGTGGCGGAGAGCGCGGAGTTGCGTCTGGATCACGATGGCGCGCCGCTGATTGTGCGCGATACTCTGAGCGCAAATGACGGCTGGGAGAATGCCGATGATGTGGTGGTCTCCGAAACCGATGCCGGCAAGGTGGTCAACGTGTATCGCATGTCCAGCGATACACTGGACTATCGCAAGGAAGCATCCGTCAGGAACAATGTCTTTGAGTTGACTGTGCGCTTTCGTCTGTACGCCTACAAGAACGAGGGTCTGGATGGGATCGCCTACTCCTTCTACGTGCCGGCACAACGGCTGGATGGCGCTTCCTTCAAGGCGATGACGGGCGATAAGCCATACCGTGGTAGCGAGGTGGTCTCGGGCACACTGACGGCGGATCAGAAGGATGGCAGTGTTGTCGCAGGTCTGCGCTACCTGGCCTTGACCGGCCCGTGCGGCGATATTGTCATGGACTTCGTCCCGAAGGGCCGCTCGGTTTATCCCAGTTGGCGGGCCACCGAAGCGATGGTTGGCGGGGCCTGGTCGCTGGCCAAGGAGGGTGACTTCTTCGTTTTCAGCTTCGGGATGTCCATGCGCTGGTATGGCGGCCTGAGGACTTCGAAGGTGCTCATCTACGAAGGGCAATACAACTACGACGAGGGCCACCCCCAGCAGGACGAGGGGCACTATGCAGCCGTTCCCGAGACGACTGTAGCGCTGGCTTTCTACGAGCCGGCCCCCGAAGGCTCTCGCAGCATGGGCCTGCAGCCGTAGCTGCCCTCAAGGAAGTGCGGATGGACACAGAAGACCGGATTGGCGCAGGGCCCGGCGCTTCTCGGCGGCATGGTAAGCGGCAAGCGCGGCACACTGCGGGTGGACACGCTTCCAGGCTACTACCTGGCGACAGTGCGTTTTGGTGCCGAGCAGCCGGTCGGCCCGTTCTCGCTGGCCGCCAACGGGAAAGCTGTCGGCACTGACCTCCATGCCGAAGCCGGAAAGGTGGGGTCTGTCACCTGGCCGATACGTCTGCGCGACGGCAGACTGGAGCTTACATTCGAGGCCGAGGACGCTTTCGGCATGAGCACGCTGATACTGCAGCGCTTTCTGACTGAATATGAGGATTACGCATTCGATCGGGGCATGTGGCTTGTTGACGACATCCCCACGCCGGACAAGGAAGTTGACCCGGGCAAGCCCGGCCCTCCGCCACAGCAGATAGCAACCAGCAGGCCGGACGACTGGCGCTGGAGCATGTCCATGGCCAGCTTTGCCGCCAGTAACAGCGGTAGCTGCAATGAGCTGAACACCTATCCGCAGATCGAGCGGCGGATGCGCGAAGTCGTGGACATGGGCTTCAATACGGTGATCTGCAACGGGCTGCACTTCCGCCTCAACCACATAGACAAATGGCCGATGATCGAGCGCAACATGAAGATGATCTGCGAGGTTGCGCACCGCTATGGCGTGCGGGTCATCGAACATAACGATGTTCCGCTGATGCTGGCGGCGGGGACCGGCTACAACGTGATGGTCGAGCACGCGGACTGGCTGCAGCGGGATATCAAGACAGGCAAAGTGGCGGCGATGTTCTGTCCGGCCAACCCCGATTTCAAGAAGTGGTATTACGACTGGTTCCGGCAATATGCGAAAAACACCGGAATAGACGGCGCAATGCTCGATGAGGTGACATTCTACTATAAGAACTCGTGCGGCTGCAGCCATTGCCGAGAGCAGTTCACCGAGGAAACCGGCTACGTGCTGCCCTACACGGACGATGGCACGGCATTCCATAACCGCGACAGCAAGGTGTGGATCGCGTGGGAGAAATGGCGGATCGGCAAATGTGCCGAATTCTTCAAGGGCATTCGTGAGATATTCGATGAGTTCAATCCGCAGGGCAGTATCCTGACATATACCACCCATTACGGGTTCATTTCCAGGCGGGCCGCGCAGGACCTGGGCCACGATTTAGTTGCCCAGGGGCGCTACTGTGACTTCCTTGGCACCGAGATAATGAGCCGCAATGTGTTCGACTGCTACCGGCCCGTGTATGCGTACCGCAAGGCAAAGGCCGCGTTGAGCAATCATTCGGGCCGGCCGATCTACGGGCTGGTCTATCATCTCAATCGGCCCGAGTTCGCCTATTTCGGATGGGCGCTGTTGCAGATGAACCGGCAGTTGCCGTGGATGGCCTCCATCGAGGGCTACGACATGAAGCCATTCATCTTCTGGAAGGATAAGATGGACGGCAAGAGCGCGCGGCCACTGAGCGAAATCGCCCTCCTTTTCTCCCGGCAGTCGTGCTTACGCAACCGCAATACGAGTCACGGCTCTGACCTCATAGGTTGTTCGGAGATGCTCAGCGACGCCCGCATTCAGCACGACCTCATCCTCGACGAGGAGCTGCGGTCCGATATTCTGAGCCAGTACAAGCTGCTGATTCTGGCATCAACAGAGTGTCTCAGCGCGCAGCAGTTGGTCGCGGTGCGGGAGTTCGTCAACTCCGGCGGCAGTCTGATTCTTACTGCGCGCTCGTCAGTTTGCGACGAAGACGGCTTCCAGCAGGACAATTTCCAGCTTGCAGAGCTCATCGGCGTTGACCTCGTAGAGGAGGGGAAATGGACGCCCAAACCGTGCCGGCTGCAAGTGCGCGGGCAGGAGCCATTCGAGATAAAGCTGGGAGCGCTCCGCGTCACGCCGCGCCCGGGCACCGAGGTACTGGCTAGTGTCGTGGACGCCGCCGGCAAGCCGATCTGCCCGGCGGTTGTCGCACACAAGGTCGGGGATGCGAGGTGCATCTATATCGCGCCACAACTCGGATGCGTGAACTACGAACCGGAGAGCACCATTGACAGAGAATACACCTTTGCCCCGAATGAGCCCGCGCATGAGATGCTCCTGTGGGCAATCCGCAACGCAATGGGCCAAGACCTCCAGGTGCAGGCTGTCGCGGTGCCGGAGAAGGTGTTGATGGCCACGTATCGAGTCCCTGACGGCTATGCCGTACACCTGCTCAACGCCACCGGGGTGAAGCTCAAGGCCGGGGACATAATCCCCTGGGAAAAAGAGGGCGAGGCATTCCCGAAGCTGGCTGAAGATATCGTGTTCGATCTGCGGGTGCCAGCGCTTTCGCAGGCGCGGGTGGTCTCGCCGGACTATGAAGGCGAGCGCCAGGCCAATGTCGAGCGGCACGGGGAGTACTTCCGCGTGACCGTCCCGTCAGATGCGCTGCAGGCTTACTCAGTGGTCTATCTGAAGTGAACAGCATGTCCCATGGGCGAGAAGACCGTCTCGCAACGCGTTCCGAAGGGTAATCTGCGACGGCGGCGAAATGGACATCATCACCGGGCAAGATAGCCCGTCACAACAGCGGAGGCGATGATGATGCGCGCAGTGGCTTTCATAGTCTGTTGTCTGACGCTCGTAAGTCTGGCCGTTGCCGAGGACCTCGTCACCAACGGCAGCTTCGAGGACCCCGCCGATGGCCCGGCGACCGCTTTCACCAACTGGCGGCGCTGGCAGTCCACGCCCGATACCGCCTATCGCGTCCAGGACAAGACCATGGACGGCAAGTGGGCGCTGTTCATAAAGATGAACATGGCGCGTGGCGCACAGGTCGTGCAGGGGAAGCTGAAAGACTACCAGCCCGGCCAGCTCTATGAGATCGTCTTCCAGGCCCTCTCCGCAGAGCCTTATGACTCGTTCATCGTTGATATCCTGGACCGGGACGCAAGCATGATCGGCAAGGCCCCGATTGTCTCGAAGGCATATACGAACACGGCCTGGACGCAGGTTTCGTTGCGGTTCAATGCGCCCAAGAAGGCCGGCCATCCGCTGTACATTCGCTTCCAGCCGCGCGGGCCGAAGATGGACTCAGGCGTCTATGTGGATGATGTCCATGTCTTCTCCGTGTCCGAGGTCGCCGTCAAGTTCACCGAGGTCTATCAGACCGTCGAGCTGGACACCTTCAATGCCATCACCGAAATGACGTTTGACCTGGACACGGAACTCGAGGCCGCCAGATGGCGCCTTCAGGATATGAAGACAGACAAGGCCGCCGCCGCCGACAAGCTGGTGCCGCTACAGAAGCAGGCTGACGACCTGAGCGGAGACTTGCACGCCGCCATTGAGGGTGTGGAGGCGTTGCGTGCGGAGAATCTGTTCCCGGGCATCGTGCTGTCAGCACTGCCGGATGATGAGATCGCGGCCAGGACAAAGCATCTGGAGAAGCTGGTCGCCGATGTCGAGGTGGGGATTGAGACGACGCGCGCCGAGCTCGGGCCGAAGATAGCAGGCCTGCGCGAGCAGATTGATGGAGCCGCTCCCGGCTGGCAGCCGCCGGCCCGGCGCACCGCCACCTACAGTCCCGGGATGCTGAGTGACCGCTTCCATCGCATCATCTCATATCACGGGTACATGCCCGCAAGCGAGTACCTGTGGCGTTCGATGTGGGAGCTGCAACCGACCGCGATTCAGGGCTACCAGCAGCGCGACCATCGCAAGGAGAATCGCGCCGAGTTCCTGCGTCTCAATACGCCGCGCACCATGCCATACATCGAGCAGATGCGCGGAGCCGGGTGGCTTTTTGACCTCGCCGAGACGAAAGCGTGGATAGACGCCGTGTTCGACGAGATCGGCGATGACCCCGCTTTCAGCGGCTTCGAGTTCGATGAGCCGGGGATTAGCGACAAGCACGATTGCACACCGGAGGGCTATGCCGAGTTCCGCAACTGGCTGGCGCCCAGGTATGGCAAAGAGATCGCGGGCTTCCCCATCGCCGATGCCC